>JAUWQU010000705.1 GCA_030610965.1 Phycisphaerae bacterium | reverse complement strand
ATCAACTGCTGGTACGTCACGCGGTTGGTCGGCTTGCGGATCATGCCCGCCGGGTTGGGCTCCTCGCACCGAAAGGCGAGATAGAGGCTATCGGCGTCGCGGAGCATGAAGGCCATCGTTTGCCTCCCGGCCAGGCCGGTTCCGATTCGTCCGCGACGGCCGATGAGCCTGAAATCCCTCGCCGTGTTGCCCACCCGCAAGGGCCAGTCCCTGAGGTCGCCGTCGACCTTCGGCGGGCGCCTTGTCCGCCCGACCACCAGCAGCGGGACCTCCGCGGTCAGCTTGCGAGGCTTTTCCACGTTACTGTTTAGCGTTACGGTAACCGGCGTGCGGGCGGCGCCGGTGGGCAGCGGCCCGGGGCCCTCGGCCTGGATTTTCAGCAGGCCCAGCGCGCCAGGGGCGAGCGTCACGGCGGCGGCTTGCCTGTCGAGCTGCTTCCACCCGATCGGCATGTCGGCCAGGGCGGCCCGCACCTCGGCCTCGCGGCCGTGCTGATTGAACACATCCAGCAGGAGCGTTATCCGGAGCTTTTCCGGCGGCATGGCGGTCGAGCCGGAGGCCGGGCTCACGATCGACCGGACCTGTTCGACCGCCAGCGAGTGGGTTTGCTCGTTGAAGCGCGACCACGCAAGCTGATGTGCCATGCCGGCCAGGCGGTCCGCCTTTTCCGGCGTGACGGCAGCCTGCACCTCCTCGGCCAGGATTCGCCTGGCCAATTCCCACGTGGCGCCGTCGGTGGCCCAGCCATCGAGGCGGCAGTCGAGGTAGTTGTCCTCCGTGGCCGCAAGCCCCCCGTATCTGACCAGGCCGCTGGTTAGCGCCTGCACCACGCCCTGTTTGCCGCGACGGTTGAGGATCCAAAGCTGCGCGATGTCCTGCAGGCCGCGCCGAAGCCGCTTTAGCCGCACGCTGGGAAGCGGCGCCTCGAGGCCCGCAACGCTGCCCGGGTAGAAGAGGCGCGTCTCGGCCCCGGCCTTAGGCGCGAACGGGTCGTCCGACCAGTGCAGCACGTTTGGCAGCAGGATGCCCGTGCAGCCGTACTTCATCGCGAACCACGGCAGGGCTCGAGCGTCGGGTGGCTTGGCGATCAGGCCGAGGCTCGGCAGGTACGGCGGCTTGCCCGGGGCCAGCCAGGCGCCCGCGAGGGGGTGAGGTTCCCCCTGAGCCGGTCGAAGGGCGAGGTTGGGGTCGAACAGTTCGCCGCGCGGGGCGAAGATGTCCACGGTTTCGCGGAACCCGGCCGGGACTTGCCAATCGCTGCCGGGCGGGGCCTCGGGCGGAAGCTGGCTGAGGATCGGCACGTCGCCCGCTGCCTTGCGGGCCAGGGCCGAAAGGGCCATGTGGGTCGCGTAGCCGCCGGGCGCTTCGAGGGCCCGGCCGGGCCAGAAGAAGATGGCCTTGCGAGACGCCGCCTTGGCGCCGAGGTGCTCGATGCTCTCGGTCAGCACGCGCGTGACGACCGCGGCGTAGGCTTCCGAGCCGACCGAGCCGTAGGAGTCTGGCTTTGGCCAGTCCTGGCTGATCGGTATCGGCCAGGCGGGCACGCCGACGCCGTCTTCGAAGGCCGAGCCGTCGAGGTACGGCTGGACTATCGCGTCGTAGTCGTCCCACGCCATGCGGACGTCGTTGAGCCCGGCACGCTTGAGCACCGGCTTGATGTCGGTGTCGAAGAGGTCGATGCGGTGCTCGCGGGCCATTGTCATCAGGTCGCCAATGAGCGCCAGCCCGCGCTGGGCCATCGGGCTGTCGCGGTCGAGGTGGACCGGGTCGAACGGCTTGCCCTCGCGCTTGAGGCTCGCCCGCATGAGCTCGCGATGGCCGAAACCTCCCACGGCCGGGATGCGCCTTGCGTCCGGCAGGACGAACGCCAGCACGTCGAGGCCCAGCGTTGCCGACCACGTCCGCCCGTCCGAAGAGGCCAGGTTGAATTTCGCCGTGTAAGTTCCCGACGCGGCGGATCGCGGCACGGCCACGTCCACCCAGATCGCCAACCGCCCGCCAGGGGTTACGTCGAAGCTCGTCGCGGGCGTCGCGTTGGGGTCGATCGGCACGAGCGGGTCGTAGATTCCCATCGGCCGGGCCGGGCCGTCCGCAAGGCGGATGTACCAGTCCGGGTACTCGGCGACCTGTATGGCCAGCATGCGGTATGCCCGGATGCCGGAGGCGGGAATTTTTGAGATTTTTATTCCGCCCGACGTCGAAAGCTGCGACCAGTTAACCGTAACGGCGCCGACGCCTTGGGCGCCGCCTTCCAGGACGACCTGGAAACTGACGGTCTCGTTCGCCCCGGCCAGCAGCGATACGGCCTTGGCGGACGGATCGTAGACTTCCGGGTCGATGCGGCGTTCGGTGCGGTCGGTCAGATTGACCATTTCCCCAGCCACCCACGCATTGAGCGGCTCGCGGTCGCGCACGTTCCAAGAGTCCTGCGGGGCGCACCCGCCGGAGAGAAGCCCCCCCGCGCCGAGCATCGCAAGGGTCGCCAAACTGACTACTGCCCTTATTGACATCGGAAATGATTGTACCTTCCCGCCCCCCGCCGGCCAAGCCGCGACTTGGGTACTTCTCAGCAAGGATGCGGGAAATGCAAAAGGGACGTGAGCGCAGTGCTCCGCCATTACTACTCTGCGAAGCGGCGCTTCGCTGCGAAGCACGAGGGTCCGTCGCGCCTATCCGCCGCGGTCCGCCATGGTCCGCCGTGGCGGAGCGAGCCGGATTTGCGGAAGCACGTCCGGCCATCCGAAGGCTAAGACATGCTTCCCGAGAAGCCCAGGCATGGCGCCGCGAAAGCCAGGCGTCACGCCGCATTCCCGGCCAACCAAAAGCATGCCGCCGGCCGGGTGATGGCCAATTCCCCCCTGGGACCGCCAATCTCCCGATTGGCACTCCCGGCGACCCCCCCCCGGCACTCCCGCCCCTCCCGACGTCCCTCGCCATCGAGCCGATCGGGAGATCGGCCAATTCCCTCCTGGGACCGCCAATC
>JAUWQU010000002.1 GCA_030610965.1 Phycisphaerae bacterium | reverse complement strand
TGTCGGCGGGCCAATCGAACCTTACGGATGAGCCGTCGCGCGAGGCCCGCGGTGTCCACCCGGCCAGGGCGGGTCCGGCCTTGGTGAGGTCCGCGCCTTCGTCGCGCGCCGCGGCCAATTTCGAAAGCTCGCTCAGCAGGCCGGCCACCGGCTCGGTGTCGGCGATGCCCGGCAACTTCCGCACCGCGGACGCGAAGTCGCGAATCCGCTTCCGCACGGCCTGGTCCTCCGTGGCCGGGCCGACGACGAGCAACTCGTGCCGCAGGTCGCGAAGGGCCAGGCGGAAGCTGGTCGCCGGCGAGAGTGCCGCCGCCTGATTGGCGTCGAGGAAGAACTGCCCCATCCTGGCAACCGCAACGTCGATCCGCGCCGGGTCGCTCAGAGCCAGGAAGAACGTCTGCCATCTCAGCCGCGTCTGGCTGACAAGCTCATCGGTCAGTTGCTTGCCGCGAGCCGGGTGCTTATCCTGAATCCGCGCATAGACTGTGCTCAAGTCGCGGTGCAGGTTTCGTTCCAGGTTAAATTGCTCCTGGCTGGCCGGCCAGCCGGGCAACTGCCCCAGCCGCTTCCATGCGGCGCGAGCAGCCTCGAACCGGTCGGTCGCCATTGCATCAGCCGCTGCCACGAGCTTGTCGTGATCGCTGAGCTTTGCGATCTGCTCCAGCAGGGCGATCCGCTCGGTCACGGGGCGCAGTGCCGCCACGACGGCGGGCCCCTGCCATATCGGCTTGTCCTGCCAGTCGGCCCATAGCTGGGCGATGGTCTTGTCCTGCCCGGCGGGCTTCTCATCGAGGCCGGACCCCAATATCAGCGCGTCGTCGGCCGCGTTGAAAGCGGCCATGACCTCGCCGATCTGCTTCTTCCAGGTGTCGAAGCCGTCGCGAAGCGCCTTGAACTTAGCCTCGAACGCCGCGCCGCGGACGATCTGGTCGTCCTTCCAACCCAGCGCATCCAGGGCCTTCTTGAGCACCGCCTCGCGCTGACCCATCGTGACCGGGCCCGCAAGCAGCCGATTCCAGTCCTTGTCCTGACCCGCCGCGCCCAACTCTGCCGACAACTGGTCGTCCAGCTCGACCAGGTCTTCCTCGAGCTTCGCAACCTTGGTCGTCAGCCGGGCCGTGTCCTCAATCTTGACCAACTCGGCGATGCGCCCGCTCCAGTAAGAGTTGATCGCCGCCGACTGAACCGACACGGTGGCCGGTATGTTGGCAACGTAGGCGTCCCGCCCGCCCGCGGCCCGCGCCAGGGCCGGACCGACCTGCCGGGCAAGCTGGGCCACCTTCGCCGCGAACCCGGCCGTCTCCTGGGTTATCCGAGTCTTGTGCTCCCGGTCCCACCGCAAGGCCAGCAGGTTCTTTTGCTCGGCCTCCAGGGCGGCGAGTTGCTTCTGCAAGGCCGCCGCTTCCGGTGAGGAGTACTTCTTCCGCAAGTCGTCGATCTTGCCGGCGATGGCCGTCATATCCCGCCGGCGGCTGGTCGCCCAGTTGTCCTTCGTGCGCGGGGCGGCGGCGGGGTCGAGTTTGGCGAACTGCTCGCTGCGGATCGACGCCAGCCAGCGCGGGAATATCTCGCCGTTGGCCAGGTCCTCGGCCGAGACCGGGCCGCTCAACAGCGGGTCCTTGTCGACTATGGCCATGTCTACCTTGTCGCGCCAGTTGTCTTGGACGTACGCAACGATCGGCGCGCCGAGCGAGCGAGTGTCCTTGAGCCTGCCGCTCATCGCACTGAGGTCCCGCGCGGCGCCCGTCCCTGCCGACGAGCGTGCCGACATGTTGACGTAGTCGCCGAACCTGGCCACCACCGCGTTGCCGGATTCCCGCAGCACCTTGGCCTGGCCCTGGACCTGGCTCCAGACGTCCTCCAGTTCGGCGGCCTTCTCGGAAGCGTCGAGGACCTCGCTTATCCGCCCGGGAAGGTCCGGCACCTGGTCGCTCGCCTCGGGCGAGGTAATGTGATCCGCCCGCGAGGCCACCGCCTCGAGATAGTCCGCCTGGAGTAGCCAGTTGCGCTTCTTGTAGGTCTGGGCCAGTTCCTTCAGCCGGGCCAACGCGGGCCAGGACTCGGCCGTGAGGCTTTGGCGAATCTCGCGAAGGGCCTCGATGGCCCTGGCGGTCTTTTCGATTGCCTCGAGTGTCCCAGCGCTGGCGGGCGGGGCCTCGGCGAGGTTCTTGAGGTGCCGGCCGGTGACGGAAGCTATCTGCTTGGGGTCGAGCACCAGTTCGCGGTCGAAGACCTTCCTGAACACCGGCACGATTGTCTCGGCCAGGTGAGGATCGTTCCGCCATCGCTCCACGCGCGGCTCGTTGGCGTCGGCCAGGAACGGCGCGAACCAGTTGAAGGACTCCATGCAGAGGTCGCGCCATGCCTTGGCGTCTGCTGGGCTCATCGTCGAGTTGGTCATGCTCTTGCCGTTTGTCGGCGTTACCGACGGTGGCGGCCAGAATCTCACCACCGCCACCAGCAGCCCCGCCAGCAGGGCCAGGGCTACGATGACTATCAGCGCCGTGCGGAAGGCCTTGCTTCGGCCCATGGACGCGATGGCATCGGAGACCTCGCCGGCGTCCTTGCGAAGGCGCCTCGGCGTAGCGGCGGTCGGACTAAGGACGATTTGCTCCATCTTCCCATCACGGGCATCGTCGATGAGCTGGTTGGCGCTGGCGCGGAAGGCGTCGTCGAGCGTGTAGGGAATCTCGCTGGCCAGCGGCAGGGCCTCTTGCGAGGCCTGGAAACAGAAGAACTGATTGGGCGCCGGCTCGCCGACGACGATGTCCAGCCACGTATGCCCCGTGCGATATATGGCCCAGACCTCCGCGGCCGAGTCCAGCCGTGCGAAGAGGAACGCCAGCCAGCGCGGGATAATCTCGTCCGGGCTGTCGCCGCATGCGGGAACCCGCATCTGGATGGGCCGCAAAGTGCCGTTGCGCGTGGCGGCGGCGAAGTTGCCGCGGGCGTAGTCGCTCGTCTCGCGCTCCATCTGATAGAGGATTCGCAGGAGGCCCTCGTGGCCGTCAAGCATCTCCGGCCGATCCGCGAGCTCTGCCACGCTGCGCGGCGAGACGACGAAGGCCGGGTCGCCGGTATCGGCGGACTCGGCCAGGTCGCGTAGTTGCCGGCGGGCCTGGTCGGTGATGGCGACGACCTCGGTGGCGGTGGTCACTTCCTTGCAGCGCGCCTCGACCTCGGCCAGGGCCGGCAGGATCTCGCGCAGGACCCACGGCAGCGGCAGGTTGATGCACTGCACGCATACGACCATGGGGTATCGGCTGCGGCCCTTTCCGTCGGTGCTGGACCACAGCCTGCCTACGACCAGGTCGCCTGCGGTTCGGCACAGAAATACGTGCTCGAAGCCGCCGATTCTCTGGGCGTCGCTGAGGTCGTCCCACGCGCCGGCGTCGATGGTCCCGCCGATGCCCTGGACGTAAAGCAACTGCTTGAGCGAGGCCAGGTGCTCGGTCTCGACGCCGATCTCCTCGATGTGGTCATCCCACCCGGGATGCTTGCCGAACGCCGCCAGGAAAACCTGGGGCGCCGCGCGGTCGTCTTTACTACCCCGTACGAGGTTCAAAGTCGGTACCTCTCAATCCCATCTGTAACGTCTGACCGGCCGGGCCAGATCAGGGCCACTGATCCAGTCGCGGCAGCGGCTTGGCGAACTCCAACTCCAGCCACAGCGATCTGGGCTTGGCCTCGGTGTCCTGGATCGTCACTTGCGCGTTCCACTTGAGCCCCTTATCGTCGGCGGGGCGTGCCTTGAGAACGTGAAGCGCACGAATCGCCGCCCAGGCGCCCGGCACAGTTGTCGTGCGATCGACCTTGTTGTCCTTGACGTCAACCGGGAACCGGTAGAACTTCAGTACCATCGAGTCGGCCGGATAGCGGACCTTTCCGACCTCGGCGGCTTCGGTCTGGTTGATGTTCTTGATGCCCATCTTCGTACCGCCCTGGTCGATCTCCAGCACCGCCCACATGCCCAGAACGCTCTGGGCGCCATCGTTGAGGATATTCTGGTCCTTCTCGCCGATGATCCGCACGATGCACGCGCTCTTGGCGCTGTCGGCAGGCAGGCCCTCGAGCACGGACTTGATCTTAATGCACCACGCCCGCCGGCTGGCCTCGAGGCCAAGCCCGCACAGGCGGTCGAGCTGCTGGTCGATGATCTCGAAACTCCGCGTCCGCGACCCGCCACCGATGGTCTTGCTGTCGTAAAGCTGGGCCGAGCCGAGCACCGTCGCAAGGGCCTTGCGGGCCGCGGCTACCTCGTCGGCCGTCAACTCCTTCTCCGTGTCGCTGGGCTTGCCCAGCGGGAACCGGCCGTACTTGCGAAGGGCCTCGTACTGGGCCTGCACGTTTATGTCGGTCTCCTTGGCCAGCAAACCAAGGCCCGTGTAGGCCAACTCCTTCCAGTATTTCGCCGAGATCATCGTGTCGACCCCGGCGGAGAAGGGAATGTAATCGTCGATGAACACGCTTGGCGTCTTGGGCAGGATGGCCTTGCGGGCTGCCTCGCCATCGGAGCTGAGATCCTTCCAGCGTCGCAGCCAACCGCCCCACGTGCCGGTGTAGGATCCCAGGCCGAACCGGTCGAGATCCGTAGTGAGGTCCTTGAGAACCTGGTCGTACTTCGCCTTGCCTGATGCGGGCACGACGGGCTCGATCTCTCGCAACGACGATGCGATCGTCCGCCCGAGACGTTCGAGGTCCTCGGTTACCGTCCGGACCTGCATGCCGATGAGGTCCTTCTGGAAGTCCTTCCAACTGGCGCTGTTGTAGGCCAGGTCCGCAAGCACATCCTTCGTCCAGTACGCCTGGTACTGCTCGAGGTACGCCGCGTACGCGTCTTGTCGCGACTGGTAAAGCGACGCCAACTCAGCGCGGTTTATCACGTCGCCTGCCGTTGGCGAGCCGGCGACGGGGACGGCGTAGCTGGCGATGGTACTCCACCCGCCGAACGTGGCCGCGGCGGCCTTGGGGTGGAACTTGGCCGGGAACATATCGTCGCCCGTGAACTTCGTGCCCGGAATCTTCGGCCGCGCGATGGGGGTCATCTGCTTTGCCTTGACCTCCTTGGCGACCGCGTCGGCCACGGCGGCGGCGTTCTGCGGGGCGCTTTCAAGCACACCCTTGAGCAGGGCGTAGAGCTGCTTTCGCTTTGCCAGTCGGTCGGTGACGAACGTGGCCGCCGCCTGGGCTTCTTCGAACCTGAAACCCTTGGGGTTCAGCGCGTAGAGGTCGCCGATGCGGCGGTCGGCGCCGCTTGCCGCCTGCTGGACGGCCGCCACTGTGGGCGCCAGGGCCGCCATATCCACCGCGGGGTCCTGCTTGACCAGCTCGGCGTTGCCGGTCTTGTACATCTCGATACGGACCCTGAACAGGCGGCTGCGCTCTTCCTTGAGGAGCTTCCGCAAATCTTCGTCGCGAACGTCGATGAAGTCCAGGTAACGCGGGTCCAGCACGGCCAGGGCCTGTCGCTCCTTATCCTTCTCGTACTGCTCCTTGAGCGTCGATATCGAGTTGTTGACCTTGTCCTCGACGACGATAAGGTGCTTGCGGACCAGCTTGACTTCGCTGCTGGCATCCAGGGAGGCTTCGGTGGTCGGCCTGCGCCGCGGCTTGGCGGCGGACATGAGCGCCTCGTGCGGCGACTTGGCCCGCTCGAGTCGCTGGGCGATGGTCACGTCGTACGCCTGCACCAGCGAACGGTCGCCGAGTTTGACGGCCTCGATAGCGGCGTCGATCTTGCCGCTTTCCACCATCATGGCCGCCAGGCGCTTAGACCAGTCGCCTGCAATCTTGTCCAGCGCTTCCTTCGTGTCCGGCTGGGCGGGCTCGTCGGCGTAACGGTCGTCGATGCCCGCCAGCTCGCCCTCGGCCTCGCCGAAGCTCACCAAAGCTTCCTTCAGCACGGCGATGGCGTCGAGTATTTCACTGGCCTCGATTCCCCCGCCGGATTTCCAGAACTCGATGAAGGACTCGATGCCTCGATCCACGACCGCGATCGACGACTCAGCCATCGGCCAGGCCGCGCGTGGCGGCCAGGGCTGTTGGCTCGGACCATACGTCCAGTCCATCACCTCGTCAAAGCTCCTCGCGTCTTTCTCGCGGTAGACCTTGTAGTCCTTGGCGTCTTTAAGCACGTACCCGAAAAGCGAGTTGGGATCGATCCGCCGGCCATCGCCCGAGTAGGCGCCCAGCTTCTCGATCATCACCAACTGCACCAGAGCGCCGGTGGCCTGGGGCGACCACTTGCCGTTAGCCTTGAGTATCTTCCGGCGGGCGCTGTCCAGCAGCGGACGAAGCACGCCGGCCTCGAACAGCGCCGCCTGGGCGCTGCGGCGGTTGGCATTGATGTCGCTCGTGAACGAGGCCGCCAGGCTGAAGATCCACGGCACGTAAATATCCTTCTGGACGAGCTTCATCGTGTCGGACTGGAACTTCCCGGCCGTGATCTTCGAGCCGTCCGGCATCTCGATCGGGTTCATCCCACCGTAGCTGTAGTTGGTCGAACCCCTGAACTCGGGCGAGACTACGGGCACCCAGTACTTGTTCTCATCCCACTTCTTATCCTCGGCGGCGGCTGCCCAGTATGCGCTTTCTGCGCCGATGCTCTTCTGGAAGCTGCTGATTCCCCACCAGGTGAACAGCCCCAGCGCGACGACGGCCAGGAATCCGCTCGCCAGCACGACGGCCTTCCTGCGGCGTTGGTGGCGTTTGGCGTTTGTGGCGTTGGTGACCAGGCCCTTCTCGCGGAAGACCTTGTTCATGAACAGGTCGCGGAGGAAGTACGCCCGGTCGCGCTCCCAGACCTTGCCCTCCGGCAGGGACTCGACGGGCACGCCGAGCACCTCGGCCAGTTCAGCGTCCAGGGCCGAGCCCTCGCGCATCGAACTGGTAAAGTAGATCCCGCGGAGGAACAGCGGCTTGGCCGACCACTCGCCGGCGACGAAGATCATCTCGAGGTATCGCCGCAGACGCGGCGCGATGAACATCATCGAGTGAGGCAGCGCGTACAGCGCATCGACCTGGTCGGTGCGCCGGGCCGAGGGATCCTCGGTGTTGACCGGGTCCAGCATCAGGCCGAGCCGGCGTCGCTTGAGCCGTTCGGCCACCGTCTGGAGGTGGTCGGTGACAAACTCGGGATTGAACGGCTCGTCCAGCGGGGCCGGGTTCGACCAGCCCATCATCTGGTGCTGGAGAGTCGGGTCCGTGACGTCCTCGAAGAACTCGCGGAAGCCGTTGATAAGGTCGCACTTGGTGATCATCACGAACACCGGGAACCGCACGCCCAGGGCACGCTGGATCTGGTCGAGCTGCTGGGCGATCTTCGCGCCCTTGCGCTCGAGGGTGTCGGCGGTGTCCTTGATCAACGAGTCGGACGGGATGCACAAAAGCATGCCGTTGATCGGACAATTGGGGCGGCTGACCCGCAGCAGCTTGAGAAACTCGCGCCACTCGCTGGTCGCGCCGGGGTCGATTTCCTCGAACATCAACCGCCCGGCCGTGTCGAGCACGACCGCGTGGTTGGTGAACCACCAGTTCATGTTGATCGTACCGCCGACGCCCTGGAGTTGGTCCTGGAGCCCGGGCGGGAATCCTACGTTGCAGTGTCGGATGGCCTCGGTCTTGCCGCTGCCCGGCTCGCCGACAAGCACGTACCACGGCAGCGAGTAGAGGTTCTTACCGGCGGACTTGAACTTCTCGACGCCGTCCTCGAAGTTTTTGCGGATGTCGTCCAGCCTGGCGCGGCGCGCGGGCTCGGACACTCCCTGCGGCGTGGTGGCGAGGTTATCGCGGAGGCCCCGCTCCATGGGCTTGGCCTTGCGTCGGCGGAACCTCTGGGCCAGCCAGTAGAACACGGCCACGAGCAATCCGACCAGAATTATACCGATGGTGAGGTAATACACATACTGCGGCGGGCCAACCCGGTAGAGCAGGTACGATGCGCTTCCCAGCACGGCTACGCCGCCGCCGGCGGCTCCCATCTTGTTTTGGGGAGACATGGACGAAAGGCTCATCGGGCTACTCCTTGTTCGGGTCCATGGCGGGTGTGGAAGGCGGCACATTCGCCGACTGCTGGCGGTCGATGATTGCTTGAAGCGAGGCCTGGAGCCCCGACGCCGTCGTGCGGAACACCAGGAAGTTGGCTACGAACGTGACGATGATCATACCCACCAGCGCCAACGCTATGCCCATGAGCTTCATGCCCGGCGGCTGGACCAAGTCGGATGTGTCGACGTTCTCGTAGGCCTCGGGGCAGATGCGGGCGCCGTCGTCGACGTCCATCTGCGTCCGGATGCGGGCGCTTATCTCGAGCTGCTTCTTGCGGAGGTACTCGGGCTGGCCCGTATACCAGCCGGTGAAACCAAGGCCCAGGCAGGAGTAAAATACCCCCAGCCTCTCCGTGGCGGCCTGGCTTGGGTCCGCGAGCGTCTCGTCCAGCAGGTCGAAGAACTTCTCGTCGCCCGCCAGCTCGTTGTGCTCGTAGGCCATCTCCTGCCACTGCCGCGCGAACGACAGGTTGCTTTCCTTGATCATGAAGTCGATGAAGAAGAGCAGCGGCATCTCGATCTTGTCGAACTGGCTGACAAGGTTGCTTTCGCCGGAGGACTTGGACCGCATGTCCTCGAGCATGCCTTCGATCTCGCTTCGCACGCGCGCGGGCTCGAAGCTGCCGCCCTTTCGCCCGGAGCGGTTGAGCCGACAGACGTATTGAAACAGTGGCTCGCAGAGTTCCAGCAAAGTCATGAGTTACCTCCCGGAACGGTCATGTACAGCGCCAACTCGAAGTCGGACGCCTCTATGCCTTCCCATCGAACGGCGATGGACTTTTCCTGTTTGATCCGCTCCCACATGCGCGTGCTCTCGGCCCGCATGAGGCGGAAGAAGTGCAGGCCCACCTGGCTCGGCAGCTCGAGCGGCGCGTGGCGCTCCTCGGCCAGCCGAATGCCCCAGATACGCTGCTGGGCCAGAGTCTTGGCCATGAACTTGAACTTGTCGGAGTCCTCGACGAGCTGGGCGAGTTGACGCGGGTCCATCTGAGTCTTGATGCCCAGGAAATACTCGTTGGGCCGGCTGATTTGCTCGTCGGTCAACTCGGCCACCATCAGCTTGCCCTCCCGGCTGAACTCGAGCTTCACGAAGCTGGGCGCCACAGTGCCGCGAAGCAGCCTGCGGATGCGGTTGCACAACTCGGCAAAGCCGACCAGCGGCTTGTCGTGGTCGTACGCGGGAACCTCGTACATGTCGCGGTCCGGCACGAGCGCCGCAAGCTCGCCGAGCAGGCCGCGAAGCTCAAGGTACATGTCCGAAGGCGTCGTGTTCGGCGCGGCCACAAAGTGCGGAAGCCTTCCCGCGTAGCAGTTGAGCGTCCGCAGGCGGAGCATCTGCTCGAACTGCAGGCCGCGCATCGTGTCGATGCTGAATCCGCCGCGGGTGATCTGGAGTACAAGCTCGGTCCGGCTGGCCTCGACCTGGTTGGCCAGGTCGCGGACCATCTCGTGGAGGATCGGCGAGCCGCCGAGCACAAGGCATGGCGGGACGAAACTCGGGTCCTGCCGAGGCAGGCCCACGTCCTCGCCCGTCGCATGGGCGATCCGCAGCAGCGGAAGAACCTCCAGGTCCGTCCGGTCGTCGTTGGGCAAGAGCAGCCGGGCGTTAATCTTGCGGGTGAGCACCGGCTGGGGATTCTCGCCGGTGTTCTCGTCGTTCCAGGCCGTCTCTGTCACGCGGTAGGTCCGCTTCGCGCGCCAGTCGGTCCCGCCGGGCTCGAGGCTGTTGGCCTGGTTGCCGTACCACAGCGGAACGCCGAGCATCACGTCGAACGCCGCGCTGGAGCCCTCGAAGATCGACTTGATGTTCAAGGCCGGTATCTCAGCCGTTACGGGGCAATCCACCAACAGGCCACTGGGCATGATCGCACGCAGCGCGTCGAATTGCAGCAGCATGTTCTCCAGCGCGTCGCTGGATAGCTTCGCTTCGATAACCCCATACGGATACGCACAGACGAGCTTTCGCTCGCCGGCCGTGTACTCCATCAGGTTCCGCTGCATGCACTGAAGGTGGTGCGGCTGAAGGAAGAGTCCTTCGTGCCAATGAACTTGTCCGGGCATTATGCTCCCTTCGGCCGATAGGGTTACCGGCCGAGTCCTTTCATCAGGTTCTCGGCGTAGTTAGCGATGGTCTCCATGATCTCGTTTTCAATCGCCGCCTCGTTCAATGCGTCGGCCAATTCCACGTATTTCCTCCAGCACTTGGTGTCCTTGGAGACGAGAAAGCCGCCGCCTTCCAGAGTGGCCAGGGACTCTATTTCGTGCGGGCTGAATCGCGCAACGTGCCGGTTGGCGAATTGCCGCCCGGCCTGGCCGACGGCGGAGACCAGCGACGCGATCAACTGGCGGAGTTTTTCGAGATCCGTGGCGACCTGGCCACGAGGCACGTCCGGGTCGCCGACGATGTTGCGCTTCAGCGTTTCCTGGAGCTTCTTGTCCTGGCGGATGTTGCTCTTGGGGCTAATGCGGCGCCAGCTTCCCCAGCACAACTGGTCCAGCCGAAGGGCGAAGTCCGAGAGCATCCCGACCAGTTCGAGGGCCCGAACGGGGTCGATCGTCGGCTCGGTCAGGCGAAGGGCCTGGCGGAGTTGTGCCTCGGCCTCAGTCGGCCAGGCGCCCTGGCTGACCGTCGCCAGCCCGGCCTCCTTGAGCCGCTGGGCGAGCACCTTCCGCTCGCTGTCGCCAAGCTCGGCCGATCGCTCTATCAGCCTTGCAACCAAGAAGTTGGGGTCCTGAAGCTCCTTCTGATCGGTCGTGGTGCGCTCGGTGGTGTCTTCCTTGCGGAGTTGGACCTCCACCTTTGCGTCCCAGGATGGAAACTGCTCCATGAGCGCCTTCAGGAACTCCTGCCGCTGCTCGGGAGCCACCGACGACGAGGCCCGCTCTACCTCCTCGGCCAGATACTCCTTCCGTACGTCCGAGCCCTGGTCGGCGAAGTCGACCTGAACCATGCGAAGCCGATTGGCTGTCGCGGCCACGTGCTGCCGAGTATTGTCCGACATGCTGCCCACCGGTCTTGCCCTTTCCGGAAATCCCTTTAACCGTCTTCCAGTCCTGCGAATGTCGCGGGCCTCTCGCGGCCTGTCATTATCACCGCCCCGGCCGGGCGGCACAAGCGCGGCCAGTGCGTTACGGCGCCGCTGGCGGCAGGTATCCTTCGTTGGCCATGCCGCCCAGCAGTTTTCGAAGCGTAGTCTGCAAGCGTTCCCTGCCGGCCAGGAACGCCAGGCGGAATCCCACGTCAGAGTAGTAATCGTTGCCGGTTGGGTTAGCCAGCGTCTGTGGCTGGTCCACCGGCACCTGCGGGGGCGACATGGCCGAACCGCCGATCACGCGGACGTGGCTGTTGGCCTGAAGCAACTGCCGGACCTGAGCTAGCGTGGTGGTGTTCTTCAGATCCGTAATGCCCTTGGAGTCCTCATAAGTGTATTCAGCCACGTTGCCCACCAAATTCTGAAACACTCGCTGATTGTCGCTTACGACCTTGGCTAACCAGAGCACGCCGTCGTCGACGGCATTGGGCCAGGCCACGCCGTCCTTACCGACCTTGCGCTGATCGGACGCGATGGACCTGGGCCAGAAGATTCCCGCGTCCGGGTAGAACCGCTCGGGGTCCACCAGGTCGCCGATGTTCTCAAGCTCGATTGCATATGCCTTCTGAGTCGCCCAGGACTTATCGCGAAGGTTGTAGGGCTTTCGCGAGGCCGAAGCTTTGTCCTGCTCGTAGGCCACCAGCCACTCCGTCGAGGTCGGCAGACGGCAGTTGAGAAGGCGTGCGAAGTAAATCGCAACCGACACCGGGATCTGCTGCATCGGGTGCAGGGCGCTGGGCGTGTCCACCTTCGTGCCAGGCGCGTAGAACCTGCCTACCAGAATGGGCGGGATGATCGGGAACCAGTTGGGGGCCACTTGCAGCGCGGGGCCGGTTCGAATCCAACCTCGCGGGCCCGGCGGATCGTCTTCCTCCGCCGGCAGGGCATCGGTCATCTGGGCCCACTTCCTCAGGCCCATCACGGTGTTGACGAACAGCCCCGTCGAGACTTCCGTCGTGCAGAGGAAGCACGGCTCGCCGCCCTTGGGCGTCACGCGGGCGAACGTGAGCTTCTGGTCCCGCCCTGTCCACGTGTAGGTGACGGTATTGGCGGCCTGGGCGGTCATGGCCCAGCCGACAGCGCCGGGGCCGGCCTTGGTAAGGTCGATGGCGTTGTTCTTGGCCAACTGCAACTCGGCGAGCTTCGCCAGCAGGGCCGTAAGCTCCGGCGTGGCTGCAAGCTCGGCTGGCAGGGCCTTTACCTTGCCATGGAAGGCGGCGATGGCGGCCTTGACGGCGGCGTCCTCCAGGTCGCCCTTGCCGGCGATCATCTGCCGGCGGAAATCCCACATCAGCAGGCGGTAGCGGGCCAGCGGAGGCAGCGACGTATCGGCGGCCGAGACGCCGAAGTCGCCCATGCGGGCGATGGCGCCTTCGATCTGGCGCGGGTCGCTACGGGTGAGGAAGTAGGTCTCCCAGCAGTGCCGGCTGTCGGCGGCAAGCTCGGCGCGAAGGGCCTTCTTGCGGGCATCGTCGCTCAGCAGGCCGTAGAGGGTGTCGAGGTTCTTGCGGACCTCGACCTCCTGCTTGAGGTCGTTCGGGCCAGCCGGCCAGGCGGGTGTGAGCTTGCCGAGCCGCAGCCAGGCCGCCCGCGCGGCCTCGAAGCTGCCCTGCTTGCCCGATGACGCCGCAGCCAGCAGTTCGGCCAGGGCTGTCAACTTCTCGACCTGCCCGAGCCTGTTGATGCGAGCCAGTATCGGCCCGGCCGACCGGGCTGCGACCGGATCGCTCAGCACTACGTTCGCCTTGACCGGCTGGTAGGCCCCGGCGATAGTCGTCCCTCCGTCGGCGGGCTTTTCGTCGAGCATGTAGCCCTCGGCCAGGAGGTCCTCCGCGCGGTTGATGGCCGGAACCAGCGCGGCCAGGTCCGTCCGCCACTTGTTGTAGTTGGCGACCAGTTGGCCCTTTTGGGCGATAAAGTTCTCGTCGGACTGACCTTCGAGCACCTTCGGCCAGTCAACATAGGACAGTGCGCTCGCCACGGCATCTTTTCGCCGGCTGTCGAGGTCGTCAGTCAGCAGCGTGCGGTTCCAGGGGCGCTGTTGGGGCGCCGCGCCGAGTTCGGCCTGGAAGGCCCCTTCGAGGTCGCGGAGGAACTTCTCCAGCCGCTCCACTTTCTCGGCCAGGCCTTCTACGGTCGTCTCCTTGGCAAGCAGCGCGTTGCGCTGTGTGAGCCATTTCTCGTCAATGACAGCAAGGGCGGTCACGGAGATTCTCCCGCGGCTGCGAAGGGCCTTCTGGTACTCGACCAGTGTCCCCGCGATGGTCCGGAGGATTCGCTTTCGCACCTCCTCGACCCCCATGCCCGCGACACCGACGTTCCTGGCCAGGTCCTTCAGGCCGGACGCGACGGCCTCGATGTTCTGGTCGATGTTATCGCGGGTGTCGAAGTTGTAGGCCGTCTGCTGGTTGGCGTCGAGGAAGCGGGCCTCAATCCGCTCGGCGTCCTTTCGCAGCGAGGCGACCTTGGCAACCGCGTCTTGGAGCGATTTCTTATCGGTCGGCGGGAGAGTTTCGCCGCTTAGCAGCTTGGCGATGGCGTCGCTCAGGTTCTGGAGGTCGCCCCGGCGGGCAGTCAGGGCGTCGGACACGCCGGCCTTCCAGGCCAGGCTGCGCGGATCGGGCTTGGCGTCGTATCGGCCGCTTTCGAGCTTTACCAACCCACTGCGGAGGATGTCCTCGGTCAGCGGCGCGCCGTCGGGAGTCGCAAACGGCGGCTTGTGGCGCATCAGGGCCATGTCCAGGCGTTCGACTTGGTCGCTCCCTATGTACCGCACCAACCTGGAGAGCGGGCCCTTGGGGTCCTGGAGGTCGGAGAGCCTCTCGGCCAGGTCGGCTATGCCATCGGTGCCGAACTTGGCGGCCGGGGCGCGGAGCTTGCCGGCCACGTACTTGTCGAGGCCCTTGGGGCCGCCGGCCTGCCAGTTCTGCGCGGCGCGGACCAGGCTGTCCGCCTGGACCCAGAGGCCTTCTATCTTCTTGAGGTCGGCCTGGATATTCAGAATCGCCTGCACACGATCGGCCACGTCGCGCTCGGGCATCGCCTGGAGCGACTGGAGGTACTCCGTCTGCGCCGACCAGCCGCGGGCGGCGAAGTCCTTGGCGGACTTGCCCAACCGGGCGTAGGCCGGCCACTTCTCGCTCGTCAGGTAGCCGCGCAGCGTCTGGTATATGCCCATGGCGGTGGCGGTCTGCTCGATGCCCTCGGCGCTCTTGACATGATCGGGGGGATTGTCTCCCCACTCGAACACGTTGCCGTAAGTCCGGCCGGAAAATTTGCGCGGGTTCCCCTTCTCGAGCACCTCGTCAAGCGCCGGCAGGGGGTTGCTCTTGAGGAACGCGTCTTTCTTCCATATGTCAAGCTTACCGCTCTCGCGGTCGCCCAGCAAAGGTTCGACCCAGTTGCCAAACTCCGTGCATACCGTCTTCCACTGGACCGCCTCCTTCTCGCCCCACGGCCGCGGCGGAGCCTCGGGCCAGAACATCACCGCCGCCCCGGCCGCCAGTGCGATCACGGCTGCGACGGGCGCGACGATCAGCCAGGGGACACCTTCAGTCTCGCGGAGCTTCTGGATGTCATCCAGCAGGTCGTCAAAGGTCAGCAGGCCCGGCGCGAGGTTCGGGTTGAGCAGTCGGTTGCACAACTGCCGCCACTGCTCGCCCCTCTTTCCGAGGCGCTTCCACTCCGGGCTGTCCGGCGCGGGCCAGCCGCTCATGGCCTTGCCCGTTCTGTGCAGGACAAGCTGGTAGATGATCTCGCCGAGCGCGTGGAAATCCACCACGTCGCCCACTTGCTCGTCCAGCTTGCGGGCCCCGGCGGGGTCCGTCAGCAGCGGCCGGGCCTTGGAAATCTTGCCCGAGCCGGCGAGAAGGACGTTGGAGGGCTTGAGGTTGCCGTGGGGGCGGTTGCATGCCTTTTTCAGTTCGGTCAGGCCCTGGACGATCGCGCGGACGAACTGATACAGCCCGGCGCCGCTGAGCTTGACCCGCCCGGTGATGAGCTGCTGGAGGCTTCGGCCGTGATAGTCGCCGACGTAATACGCCCCGCCTTCGACGGCGCCTACTTCCCTGACCGGCGCCCAGTTCTGCGCGCCGGACGAGGCGACCTTCTGCTGGACGCGAGCGCCGTCCAGAAAGCAGTCGATCTCGCCCTGCAACCGTTCGGCCATGGCCTCAGCCAGGAAGGGCTTATACAGCTTGACCGCGTATCGCTCCGCAGCCTCGCCGGCCTTGCGAGCACTGAAGCTCGAGGCCAAGCCGCTGCGATAGAGTTCCCGCACGGTCTCATAGCCGCCGTAGGACGCCATCTAAAGAGATCCTCTGACCGTTCTCGCGGCGAAAGCCCGCCGCCGTTACTTGTTGGGCTGTCGGAGCGAAATCAGGCCGCCGGAACGAAGCTCGATCTTGATCGTGTCCTTGCCCCAATATCGCTTTTCCCACTTGCCTGGATCATACGGCAAAATGAGCCGCCTGGCGTCGGCCGAGCCGGGCACGTCCTTGATCCCCGGCAGAAATGCCAATACGAGCAGGCTCTGGGCATTGCGATCATCCCATTGCTTCCAGATCGGATCGTTCTTCCGCAATACCTGCTCGGTCGCGGCGTTCTCTCCGAAGGTCATGACGTGCTTTATAGCGCTTTCGCGGGTGGTGTTGCCCGGCTCCCAGTACTCGGTCATCGACATCGTCTCCCAGCGGGGCAGTTCGGTGCGGCTGACCGCGACAATGTGTATTTCGAGGGACTTCAGGGCGCCCTTTTCATCCTTCAGGCCGACATCGTTCTTGTCGGGCATGACATGAACGTTGAAATGTTGACACCCGCCGGCCAGGCACACCGCCACTAAACCAAGCAAAACTCGCATCATGATTCTCATAGGTCACTCCTTGTCAAATTGCGGTCTGTTCCAAGCACCGTTCAATTCCAATTCCACTGCGCCGCGGTTCAGCCTTCGCCGCCAAGCCCGACCAGGCACTTGCGAACGACCGCGTGAATCTCGCGGTTATACCGCCAATCGATCACGATAAGGCTACGCGTCCGAAGCACAAGGTCGTTCAAGGCATCGACCACCGGGTCGAATACCTTGTGAATGCCGCCTTGCGGGGCGTCGCCATAGTCCCGGGCGAGGCTGTCGGGCCCCACGCCGGGAAACAGCCTCACCACGGCCGACAACACGTCGAACCATACCTCGGCCGGGATCAGGTCCATCGCCTCGGCCGGCGTCATTTCCTGGTTGACCAGCCTATGCGGGCCCAGCGACTCTGCCCATCGGCTGTCGGACTCGAACAACTGGCGAATCCGAAGAGGCAGGGCCACCGTTTCATCGTAGCCTTCGGCGATCTGCCGGGCCAGGCTGAGCATCTCGTCAAGCGCCACGGGAATGGTGGTCTTGTCGTTAACCAGCAGCGCCCGGACTGCCAGGACCGCCAGCGAATACAGGTCGCACGGCGTCGAAAGCAGCGGGATGATCTCGAACGGCGTCTCGGGGACCGGCACGCCCTCGGCCGAACGGAGCGCGGCCACCGCCTCCTCGCCGAACCGCTGGCCGATGGTGCGGAACCGCCATTCCCCGGCCGCCAGGGCCGTGGCCTGCTCCAACTGCCCGTAGAGGTCCACCCGGCCGCACGCGAGGTTCATTCTCAGCCAGACCAGGTCGTACCGGGCGGCCTGGAAACGCTCCTGCGTCGCCAGGGTGCCCTCGACGATGGTCTGCCCGCCGGCCTCGGGCAGGACCTGGCGGATTCGCACACTGCAAAGGCCGCGAGTCGACTGACCCGCCGATGCCGGCTTGTACACCGACGCCCCGGGCGAGCCGCCGGACAGGAAGTACTGCATGCTCGACGTGCGGATTGGCAGGGCCACCGCCTCGCCGGGGTGACAGACCAGCCCGCGGGCCGTCCAGAGGAACGGCAGGCCCGCGCCGGGAGGCGCAAGGCGGACCTGGAAACTGTCCGCCGACAGGTTAAGCATCGGCCGCTGCGTCGCCGAAGCCACCCGCCTGACCGCCTCGGCCGAGTCGGCAAGCAGGCGAAGCTTCAGGTGAAGGGCCTCGACCATCCGCCCAGGCTGGCCGTGGGGGCCCAGGAAAAGCCAGCCGCTGCTGGTCAGGTCAGGGTTGCTGTTCTTTAGCGCCTCGCCGGTGGCGCCAAGGTCCAGAATGCTCCGGCCGTGGAATACGCCGTCCCACGAGCCGCCGGAAAGAAGGTCGATAAACGGCTCGAGGCGGATCGGGCAATGGCGCCGCACCATCATCAACCCGCCGGCGGCATTGAGGGCAAGCAGGCCTCGCCGGCCCCCGGTTATCTCCGTTATGGAAAGCACCGACTCGCCGCCGGGCGCGTCCGGCGTGACCGGGAGCAGCGGCGACTCGGCCGCCAGGGACGGAATGTACACGTAACGGTGCAGCGAGCCGCTGTAGGTCGGCAGCTTCTTGCCCTTTAGCAGCACGTCGTCGCGGCAGAGCTCCCACTGCTTACCGGACTGCGGGTCCACCGGGTGCATCGGCTGCATTGCGGCCAGGTCCACGTATGTCGGCAGCGGATTCGTATTCTCCCAGCCGGTGCGGATGATCGCGGCCGGGTCGGCGTCGGACATGGCGGTGAAGTAGCTTTTCCAGCGTTCGTCGAGGACGGCGTTGGACAGCGATTCTCGGCACGCAGCCGTGGTCGACGCGAGGCCCTGTGCGTCCTGAATCCACAGTTCGAGCCACTCCTGAACGACGCCGCCGGCATCGAGCAGGCAGCCCAGCAGGACGCGCCCGTCGATGAGGTCTCGCAGGACGACGAGGTGCCCGGCGACGGGGTCGGGCTTTCGTCGTACCAGCGTGCAGATGCTAAGCGCCCGCCCGGCCTGGTCCGTGGCGACAGGCACGGCGGCATATTCCGCGGGAATGCCCGGCAGAGCGTCTCTGACATCCGATCCAGACATGCAGACACCACCTTTAAGGTAAACGCGAGCCCCTGGGCCTGCGCAAAACGCCGACGAGCGAATCGGCCCACGAAGCTGCCCAATGGATACGCTATGAAGCCAAGTTTAGCTGACAAGGCTCTGCTGTCAAAGCTTTTCCGACCACCGGCGGTGAGGATGGCCTCGCCGGCCTAGGCGATCAGGACGGTCGAGCAACACGGCGGGCCAACCGCCGTGGTAAGCGGCGCTCCCGAGACCGCATTGACGCCGGTTACCTGGCTGGTCATCCGTGTGGCGGGCCGGCCGCCAATCATGACGGTCATGCTGCCCATGGTTATGGCCCCGACACACACGGCCCCGGAGACCAGATCGCCCACCACCGACGCCGGCATGTAGCCGATTATGACCGTGGGCACGCCGGGTCCGGTTATCGGGTCGCCGGTGACTGTCATATCGAGAATTCTTGCGGCAGGGGGCATTGTTCTTTCCTATTACTTCTTCCTTGTCATCATAGGCCGCGACTCGCGGTTATTTCGCTGTTGGCTGTGCGGCACCGAGGCAGGCCGCGGGGTACGGTTTCGAGACGACCTCGCAGCGAATGACTTCCTTGCCCTCTTCGTCGGCCAAGGCGCTTTCGAACGTTAGCCGGACGTCGTATCTGCCGACAGTCCAGTCGAAGGCCTTCTCGATGGCGATGGTGACGGACTTTCCGGCGGCGAGGGTTATTACTTCCTCGGAACTTCCGGCCCCGTCGGTTGCCTGCAGGTCCTCCGGGCCGAGAGCCTGGAACACTTGGTGATGGGATCGCAGATCCGCGACGGGGATGTCGCTACGAAGGGCGACCAACTGGGCCTGCGTCGCCTTTTCGGCCCAAACCTTCGGGTGAGGTATCTGCACGGGCTTGGAACCCGGGTTCCGCAGAGTGAAGGTCATCCGGGTCTTCTCGCCGCGGTTGATCCGCTCGGGTATCTTCACTTCATCCAGGGCTATGGCGTGTTCGGGGTGTTTTCGGACCTCGGCGACTATCTTCAGGGCTTCCTGCTCGCCGTCAGCAAAAGCCGGCGCCGTCTTCTTGTCGGCCACGGCGTACCGGGTCATCTCCTGGCCTCCGTCGGGTGTGATGGAGAGCTTGCGGACAACGTCGCCGGATTGGACGCCCTCGGGCTTGGCAATTGCCGCAAACTCCGGTGTGGAAAGGGCCTTGATCATCGGCCGGAACTTGCGCTCGCGCATCTTCAAGCTGAATACGCCGGCATCGGCGTATTGCGGAGTGGCGCGGTTGGTGCGTACGAGCAACGTACACTCGCCCTCGGTGGAGATATTCAACTCCATTGGCATCGCCTCGTCGCCGGCGTTCGAGAAGTAGCTCATTTGGGGATTCATCTTGGCGTTCCTTTGCTCCAGGCCGGCCGGGCCGCAGCCCGCCAGCGTCGTCACCAGCACGATATGACCGATCCTACTCGCTAGGTTCATGGCGCGACCATCTCCCAGGTCTCCCCCGTCTTGCCCGCGTACCAGTCGCGGAAGTCCCAGTAATACGTCTCGGGAACAGTCAAGCCGGTGTTCATCACCGCCCCGGCGTTATTCGCTATCCAACGCGGAGCCGTGCCGACGGCGCCGGTGGCGTACTCGTCGTACCAGGCCAGCAGGTGCCCCGTCTCGTGAGCCCAACTGTTGTCGCGGGTCTTGACGCGCGTCCAATTGGAGGCATTGGCCTGGCCTGCGCCCTGAAAGAGGTTCACCACGTGATGCTCGCCGGACTCTACGAAGTCCACCAGCACGTCCACCCGGAACTTGCAGCACTTGCGGTCCGACGGACAGTCGCAAGCCGCGTCGCGCTGGCACTGCTCGCGGTGAACCAGCCACTTGTTTGTGAGCTTGCCCTCGATATCCGTCTTCATCGCCAGCTTGTCGGCATCGGTCACCGCGGCTCCCGCGGCCGGCATGGGGTCGCCGGTGGCGGGCTTGCCTCCCAGGCGGTTTGTCAGCTTGATCTTGATCCGAACGGTTACCTTTCCGGCCTCGAACTTGATGTCGAACTTGCCGGTCCAGCCGTACACGCCGCTGGCGCAGTTGATGGTCTTGGTCTCCAGGGCTTTGTTGGCATAGTGGTGGAAGTGAAGCTTGTTCTCGCTGTCGGCCGACTTGCCGTCCGCGGAGACCTGGAAGTCGACTTCGTCCTCGGGCCAGTCGTCCGTGGGCTTCTTGGATATCCACTCCAGGTTGCGAACCTGCGAGCCGGAAAGCGGCGCCGTCTCCTCGCCGATGGCGCCCTGGTCGGGCAGTTTCCGCAACGCGAACTGGACGGTCTGCCCATCGTCAATATTGGTCGCGTCGGCTTCGAGCTTCGCCGGAGAGCCGCACTTGACCTCATCCTCTTCGAACCGCCCGGTAATCGACTTGGCCAGCGGACAGGGCTCCGTCGAGGAGTCCACCTCGCGGTCCTGAGAGAAGGACTCGTCCGCATCCTTGGTGGCGCCGTCGAGCAAGGCAGTCGCCTCTTCGCCGGTCGCGCCCTCGGCCTCTACCGTGTCCGAATCCGTTTCAGCCATTGTTATACCCTCTTAAATCCCGCGCTTCCTTTGAAGCATTACGAGTTCCTTTTCCGTCCGCTCGCAGAGCCTGTCCATCTTGGTCGTGCCGCCGAGGTCCTCGGACGTGAGGATCCTCGCCGCCCACGGAAAGCTCCGGTTCGTGTCGTAATCCTCACTGAGAATGAACATGAGGTCGATGTACCGGACGACGTCATACTCCTTGCGAACGCCATAGCCGCCGGCCAGGTCGATGCCCTTGCGGATTCGCTCTTTCACCGCGGGGTCGCCCAGCTTCTCGCAATCCGGCTTGAAGACGCGTTTGCAGTGGGCCAGGGCCCGGCACTCGAACCGATCCTTGGCGATCTTACCGAAAGTGTCCTTGTGCTTCTGTCGAATTAAAAGCATCGCACCGCTCCTTACTCGTCGCCCGGCTACCGGGCCTTGGTCAGCAGGATGTCCTGCCGCCGCATCTCGCCATCAGCCAGCGTGAAACTCGTCATCGATTTCGGGCCTTCCCCTTCCATGCTCCAGCACGTCACGGGGCCGAAGGTCTCTATCCGCTCTTGCTTGTTGCAGGACAGCAGGAAGACGCGCAAGACCCGCGGGTCGTAGAATCGGAACATCAGCGGGTTGCCATGCTCGTCGTGGGCTTTGAACAGGGCTCGGCAATGCCCTCGCATCTCGATCAGGCTTGCCGGCGAGGATGCGAACACCCCCCAGTGGTTGCCCCAGCCCTCCCGGAGCAGCCATTCGGTAATATTCGCGTCAGGCGCCAGCTCCACGACGTACCCCGACACCTCCATCATGTCCGGCTCGAGGTTTCCGGGCATCAGGCAGTAGTGCCCGGCCCCGGACTGGGCCAACTTGCCGACCAGCCCGCCCACGGACGCACCATCCAACACCGCGAATACGTTGACGTCCGGATCGGAGAAGATCCGGCCGCGCACCAACTCGACTAACTCGTCGTTCATCATCACCTCTTCTCCTGCCGCTGCCAGGCGATACAGCGGAAAACGCTACATCTGGAGTTCCTCTTCCTCTTCCTCCAGACCGGCCCCGGAGGGGTCCTGCTGGGTCTGCTGATCCTGCTGAGCGTTGCGAGCCGCCTCACACTGTGCGCAGAACGGCGTGCCGTCCTGTGCGGCCTTCTGCATTACCTGGGCCTGGGCGCTGTACGTCACAGGCGTCGGCTGCTGGGGCGTCGGGGGCGGCTGGTCTACCGCGCCGGCGTTGTCGTCGTCGGCCCCCTTGGCCTCGACGGGATCTATGGGAGCTTCCGGCGCCGAGCCCGCGCCGCCGCTGTTGATCATAACCAGGTTGCCCTGAATCGACACGCCGGCCGGGCCGATGTTGATGAACCCCCCACTGGCCTTGATCGTCAGGCTCAGGCCCGCCTCTATCACCACGTTCATGCCCGCCTTGAGATGGATATCCATCCCAGCATCCAGGGCGTGGCTCAAGCCGCACTTTTCCTGGATGTTCATCCCGGTTTCCAGGCTGAGCGTCTGATCTACCTTCTCGTTGCGGTTACCCACGACGTGGTGGTGCATGTCCCCGCTGATCTTCTCGACGTGGTCCCGCGTGACGATCAGGTGCTTCTCCTCCTCGACCTTCTCGTACTGCTTCTTCTTGACGATCAGGTGTCGGTCGTTGCCGATCCACTCCTTCGAGTCGTTCTTCACCCGCTCGTCCATGTTCTTCTGGGCGTGGAGGAATATCTGCTCGCTGCCCTTCTTGTCCTCGATGCGAAACTCGTTGAACCCCGCGCCGCCCTTGGAACTGTTGGACTTGAGGGTGGACATCGTCTGGTTGCCCGGAAGGTCGTAAGGCGGCATGGCCTTGTCGTTGTACACCCGGCCCGTGATGATAGGCCGGTCCGGGTCGCCCTCGATAAACTCGACGATCACCTCCTGCCCGATCCGTGGCAGGAAAATGTGCCCCCACTTCTTGCCCGCCACCGCCTGCGAGACGCGAATCCAGCATGAGCTGTTCTCGTCGGCCTTGCTGTAACGGTCCCAGTGGAACTGCACCTTGACACGCCCGTACTTGTCGGTGTATATCTCCTCGCCGCTGGGGCCGACAACTATCGCCGTCTGCGGGCCACGAATCATCGGCGCCGGGGTCGAACGCGGGCTGCGGAACTGAGTGGCGAAATCGATCGCTGTGAAACTGCTCTTGAAGGTCGTGCCCACCGCCGGTGCCGCGCCAGGCGCGGCCGAGTCGAACTCGTCCGTGCTGGCTGAGATGTTCGTCTCGACGATCAGGTGCTCGCGATTGAAGCTGCCCGTGGGATGGTCCTTCAGCGTGAACTTATGGCCGGTCGCCAGGCCGCGGACGTCGCCTTCGCCTCGAACGAGCTCGAAGGCGCTCTGCAACTCCTCGATACGCGAGCGGGCGTAAGTCTCGCCGTCGCCGGTCTGGGCGTACTCGCCCGGGTAGTCGTATATCTCGAAGTCCGCCCCCGCGTGTTGACGCTGAATCTGCGAACTGGACATGAGGTTCTTGCCCGGGGCGGTGAAGTCGAAGTCCGTGTGGGCGTACGTGCCCGGCTGAACCTCCTGGCTGACCGAGAGGGCGTGGATGGTCTCCTTCTGGCGAAACGCGCTGCCGGGCGGGCGGAAGATGATCTCTTCGTACCCGCCGAACGGATCGTGGGCGCTGTTGGAGTCGGCGAGGACCATCTTGTGCTTGCCGGTCTCCTGCGTGAAGTAGTAGTAGCTGCCCTCCTGC
>JAUWQU010000222.1 GCA_030610965.1 Phycisphaerae bacterium | reverse complement strand
CGTTCACCAACTGCACACTCGCCTTGGGAACAATTACCGTCTCCTTTATCGAGGGTACGAGAATGTCGGCATCGACGAACGTCCCCGGCCGGAACAGGCCCTTGGGATTGGGCAGGGTCGCCCTCGCCAATGCAGTCCGGGTCTCCGGAGCGACGAGAGGGGAGATGAACCCGATTGTCGCCTCCGACTCCGTCCCGTCCGGCAGGCGAACGGTTACGGCTTGTCCTTGCCGCACCGCGGAGATGTCGTTCTGACTGATCGCCAGGTCCATCCAGACGCTGGAGAGGTCGGCAATGGTGAATACTTCGGCAGTCTTGTCGATCGATTCACCCAGGACAATGTGCTTGGCGACCACTGTCCCGTCGAATGGGGCACGCAGCGCGTACCACCCAAATCGCTCGTCTTTGCCCAGAGCGTCCGCCACCGAAGGCAGCTTGCCCTCCTGGCAATTCGGGTCGTCACACAGGCACGGCGTCAGGCCTCTTGCCTTGGGAACGAGTGCGCGCAAGGCGTCAATGACCTTGTCGTCGGCGCCCTTCAGTCGCAGTCGTTTCTCGGCAGCAACGGCATTGAAGACAGCCACCTGACGCTCCTGGACCGCCTCGGTGTAGGCAATCAGCGTCTCGTATCGCGCCGTATCCATGGCCGCGTGGAACTTGGCCCTCGCTTGCCGCAGGGCCGTCTCGGCATCGAGCAGTTCCTGGCCGCTGCCGATCTTCTCGGCGTGCAGGCTCGCCGCCCGCTCGTGGATTGCCCGGGCAGCGAGGTGCATGACATAGGCCGTGAGCAACTGCCCTCGGTACTTGCCCATCTCAAGAGCGTCATGCTTGTGAATCTCTTTCTCCGTGGCCTCCTTGCGGAGCATCGCGGTGAGTTTCGCCACATTCTCGAAGATCGCCTTGGCTCGGGGCAACTTGATCTCGCAGCAGCCGACCTCAACTGCCTTCGCATAGAAGCTCAGTTTGGCTTCGGTCAGCTCGTCGCTTTCGATCCAGGCGAGCACCTCGTCGGCCTGAACCCGGCCGCCAAGGTTCTTGCTGACCTTGCGTACGACGCCCGCGGCACGGGGCACCACGTGCGCCACACGGTCCGAATCGAGCTTGAACTCTCCGGGAACGCGAATCTCCCTGCGAATAATGCCTTGCGTCGCTTGAGATATCTTGATGCCGAGGCGGGTAACCTGTTCCTTCGTTACAGGGACTTTCAGTACATTTTCCTGATTACCGGACTGCTCTGGGGCAGGTGTGGCGCGGTCGTACCCTTCGGGGCCGTCTTGGGCCTGGGCCCTGTCGCGCCCGGTCAGGCTTGGGAGAAAGAGCATTCCGGCGATACTGATCACCGACACGATCAACCCGGTCGGGACGATTCTGTTGAATCTCGACATTGTCATTACCTTTCGTTCGCTTCCTTGAAGAGGCAGCCGAATCGATCGATTGTCATCTCTCGATCAGGGGCCTCATTTCTCGTCATCGGGTTTCGCATGGGCATGGTCCCCGTCGGCCGCCGACGGGAGTCGCTGCCCGATCATGCCTTCGATCTCGGCCACGCCGCGGTGGTACGCCGACAGGGAATCGAGATACTGCCCCCTCGCCTCGGTGAGTGTCTTCTGGGCGTCCAGGACGGTAAGGTAGGTCGTCTTGCCCTGCTCGAACAGTCTGAGCGAGGTATCGAAGGCCGTCTTGGCGCCTGGCAGGACGACGTCGCGGAGTGCGGCAGCCTCCCCGTGGGTCGCAGCCAACTGCTGGTAGGCTTGGGCCAGGGCCGCGTGGGCCTTGACGGCTGCGGCGCTGCGGTCGAACTTCGCCTTGGCGACGGCGAAGCGGGCCTTGCTGATTCCGCCCTGGTTCCTGTCGAACAGCGGCAGGGGGATTCCCAGCGAGACGATGAATGCCTGGTCGCTGCTCTCGCCGAGGTACTTGTATCCGGCGCCCACCGTCAGGTTCGGGACACCGTCTGCCTTTGCCAAATCCACCGCCGCTCGCAACCGGGTCAACTCCTGGTCCCATCGCGCCAGGTCAGCGCCCTGGTCCAGCAGTTCGGCGAGTTTCACCAGAGGCGGCACGGGTTGCATGTCCCTCAGTTGGCCGGTCACGCTTTCGAATCGGGGCGTCGCGGAGCCCCACGTGGCCGCCAGGGCGGCCCGCGCCGCCAGCAGCTGGCGGGTGGTCCGCTTCAACTGGATGTCGCTCATGGCGACGGCGACATCGGCGCTGGTGCTCTCGCTGGGCCTGACCTTGCCGGCATCGACGCGTTTGGCCACGGCGGCCTGCGTCTGGGTGACCAGGGCAAGGTTCTCCCGGGCAAGGTCCACCTTCTCCTGGATCGCCAGGACATCGATGAACCGCGTGGCCACCTCCGTCAGCACGGCAACCCGGGCTGTCTCATAGTCCCAGCCCGCCAGCTTTCGCTCGGCGGCCGCCAGGGCAACACGTTTGCGACGCTTGTTGCCCAACTCAACAAGCTGACTGAGCTTGACGCTCGCCTCGGCGGAGTCCGTGCCGGCCTTCTCGCCCGTCCCGCCGAAGCCCTCGACCTCGGTCTCGAGTTCGGGTTTGGGCACCGCGCCGGCCTGCAGTTGCTCGGCCTCGGCAATGCGGACACCCCAGGCCACCGAAGCCAGGTCCGGGCTGCGCAGCATGGCAAGGGTAAGTGCCTGGCGAAGGGTGATCGCGCCGGCAGGTTCGTCCGCCTCGGCCGGCTGGGTTGTCGCGCCGGGCTCGACGGGCGGGCGGAACGTGGCGTAGTCCTTGCCCAGCGGGCGGCGGGGTTGCCAGCCGTCGTCGGCAATGTCCGCGATGCAGCCGCCGAGCGGCAGCAGCGTTATGCAGAGCAGTAAAGGCAGTCCTCTTTTTGCCATCAAATATCTCCAGGCTAGTGAATCCAACAGCCAAGTGTGCGGAGCTTAGGTTGAGCCCAGTCGGTGGCACGCGCAGGTGCTCAAAGGGGCGGTGCGTGATAACGCGGGTGGGTCAGATCAGCAGGATGGTGCTGCACAGCGCGGCCAGGTAGGCCTCGTCCCGTGGGGTGGTCGAGGCTGGCGATGGCTGGGGAGCATCCCGGCGGGCAACGGCATGGTAGTGCGGCCTGGCCGCGACGGGCGAATAGGTTTCGTCCGTTTCGCTGGCTTGCCGGCACATGACGAGTTTATCTACGTGGCATTCGAGGCAGGGGTTACAGTCGGTGTGGGTCTCGTGGGAGTGGGCCTCGCCATCGCATGCATCTAGCGGCGCGGCGATCTGTGAGCCTCTGCTTGGCAGGGCCAAGCCGCAATGCGCGAGGTCATCTTGTCGGCAGTGACCGGGCGCGAGGCCAGGGGCCGACAGAAGAACCGCCCCCACGAGGGCGAGTGCCAAGAGTTTACGCATCCTGATCGCCAAAAGTATGGTCCCAACTCCGCATGCCGCGATATTCGCGGATCGTCGCGACATTATACCCTACAAGCTCGGTGAGGTTCAATACTCTTACGATCCAGCCGGGTCACTGATGCGGTCGGATTATGTCGGCAGTTTGTCATTCTCGTCAGCCTCTGTGGATCAACGGGCCGGCAAGCACCAAATCACAAGCACCAAATAACAGACATGTTCCAAGTCCCAAACGATAAGCACCAAACGGTCCGAGGCAAGGCTGTCTGACAAACTCCGCCATGGCGGACCGGGTTGCGAAGGATTATGTTCCCGGCCAACAGCCACTCCCCGATCCTTCGGCCACCGCGCCACGTCTCGACTCTACCAGATTCTTGGGCTTGCTTGACGACGGCCTGTTGCCGTGTCGTCTCGTCACGATAGGCCTTAATAGTGATGAACCGCTCTGTCACGAAGGCGTCTCGGCCTTCACGCCTTTGACCCACCAGATCGCTGCCCATGCGAACGAAAGCAGATAGCTGAGAAGAAAGGCCGTCGCGATCAGCGATACAAAGGTCGTCGCGACCGGCGATGCCGCATAAGAAACCAGCCAGGCCATTACCAGTGACACATTGACCAGACCTATCGCGGTGGCCGACTTCGTCAGGCTTCGGATCAGCCATGGCATCCGGAATGGCGCGAGCATCGAGACGGCATGAAACAGGAATGCCGCGATCAGCAGGGGCGTGGGCGTAAAGTCGAGAATCTGCGCCAACAGAAGGATAAAGAACATGTGGCGCACCAACTCGTTGGTCGGCGAACCCGTGCCCGTGACGGCGGCCGGCTCGAGCCGGGACACAACACGCAGGACGAGCGCCATGGCCGCCACCAAACCGGCGGCGGCGCAGACACCGCCCCACACATCGCCTTGGTCCGTCCACACGTGCATCGCGACCGCCATCACGAACACGGTGTGTGCGACCGCATCGCAGACGTTGTCCAGAATCGCGCCGAACTGGCTCCTGATATTCAGTTTGCCGGCCAGGATGCCGTCCAGATCGTCCATAATGTTGTTGTAGACGATCAAGGGGATCAGGTACTGGTAGCCGCCCTTCATAAAGAGAATGGCGATAGGGAGGATCCCGAGAATCGACACGACGTTCGCCAGGTTCTTGTAGGCCGTTCTTGCCAGTGAACTCAACATGTGCCGGCCTGAAGAACAAAGAAGTGGTTTGTCAACTCGGGAAAGGCACGGCCCAATACGGCGGGAACTCGGGCAATCCAAGGATTGCCGAGACGTAGTGCCCAGTACATCATGTGGCCGACAACGTGGATGCACTGCACCCGGCGGGGAATAATCGCCTTCCATTTCTTGACCAACTCACAGCCCATCTGCATAAGAACATACGGCACATTTCTTTCCACGTGTGCTACGGAGAGTCCACACTGCTGGAAGAGTTCACGGTACATCGAAACGCATCGGTACACCGCCTGATACTCGCCCTGGCGAGTCACGGTTCCGCTGCGCACGGTCGTTTCGCGGCAGAGGATGATACCTCCTGAGTTTAGGAACGGGACGAGCTTCCGCAGCAGGGAGATCACGTCACTCTCGTTGAGATACATCAACATGCCGCCGAGGAACACCAGTTCATAGTGGTCCTCCGGCTCGAACGCCAGCACGTCGCCGTGAATGGCTGCGACATTGGGATATGGCGTACATCGCCGCCGAGTGGCTTCGTACAGCGGCAGGCTCGCCTCCACGGCAACGACCTTGGCAAAACGCCCGGCGAAATACTCGGCCCAGTAGCCGACACCGCAACCCAAGTCCAAGACCGTGCCGTTGGAATCCAACTCCCGGATCAACCGCGAGACGATCCTCGATTCGCCGTGGAAACGAAACCGACCGGCACCGGTAGGGAAACCGAAGCCGTCCATCATGTACGGTCCCAGGATGGAAGGCCGGGCCTTGCTCCAATACTGGTTGACTCCCGCATAATCGAGTTCAGCCATGCTCTTCAGCCAATTGGTAAGTAGGCAGCCTGAAATCGTCTGAGAACAGGCGCTCGGCTTCCTGCAAATCCGCGAGCGTGTCTACTTCATACCAGCGGCCGTCGTCGAACAAGACGGGCTCGAAAGAGAAGCTGCCGTCGGCCACCATTTCGGCGAAGACGGTTTCATAGTAGTCGTTCACTTTGCCCGCCGAGATGCGCCGGTCCAACCGCTCGACAACCCGCCTCCACGACGGCAGCGAAAAGCTGTAGATGTTCACGGTCTTGTAGCGGGAGTCGTCGGGAACCTCGCTGTGGCCGACGCGGAAGTCCGTGATTCGCCGGAAAGGATCGAGGCTCACCGTCGATCCCATCATCCAGGGTTGCATACGGGCAATGGCCATCTTGTCGGGAAGAAGCATATCTGCGAGCAAGAACGGATCGAAGACCAGATCGCACTCAAGCAGCAGGAAAGGCTCGCGGACTTCTTTCCGCGCAAGCCACAGCGAGTAGATGTTGTTGGTAGTGCGGTATCGCTGACTGACGATGTAGTCGATCCTCAGGTCGCCCGTCCATGCGTCGAGGAATTCGCGGATACGATGCTCCAGGTAGCCCACGACGACAACAAGCCGCTTGACGCCACATTGGTGGAGGCAGCGAACCTGTCGCTGAAGGATTGGTATTCCGTTGATCTCCGTGAGGCACTTGGGCGCGTCATCGGTCAAGGGCTGGAGTCGGCTTCCCGTACCTGCCGCAAGGAGCAGTGCCGTGGTAACCGAGGCGTCTGGATGGTCACGATGGTTGAAGTGGCTGATTTCCATGGTGATGGTGATGTTTCCTTTCTTCCTGTATTTCCCGGATAGCCTTCGGCCCCCGACCGCCGCCAGCCTTTCTGGCGAGTCTGTCGCCGATCGCGAGATCCGCAAGCATTCTCTCTGCTCGGCGGAGGGGGTACCCAGCCGCTGTCATGTCCATGCTGGAGGCCCCTCCGTGGGCCAAAAGATCCCCTCGTTGACGGATTCCGCCTTCGCCTCGGCGGAAGTTGTTCTTAGCTTGTCTTAACTTCTATCTCGGCGTGGGGCAGGAGACAAGGGAAAAATGACGGCCCGGCCATTGCGGTGTGCGACATAAATTGGGGGCGGCCAATCAGGCGGCGCGTTGGAGCTTCCAATAGTCGTTCCATTGTTGGCTGTGGTCCAGAGCCGATAGCACCATCATTGACGCGGCATTATCG
>JAUWQU010000460.1 GCA_030610965.1 Phycisphaerae bacterium | reverse complement strand
ATGGGACGCCATACGGGACCTGTTTGCAGGCTTTGCCGCCGCGAGGGGATCAAGCTGATGCTCAAGGGCACGCGGTGTGAAACCGCCAAGTGCCCGATGGAGCGGCAGTGGCGATCCTCGCCGCCCGGCATGCATAGTTGGCGGCGCGGACGGGGCAGCGAGTATCGGCTTCGCCTCCGCGAGAAACAGAAGGTGAAACGCTATTACGGCGTGTTCGAGGGCCAGTTCATGCGGTACTTCCGGCGCGCGGAGCGCCAGAAGGGCAACACCGGCGCGGCCCTGCTGAGCCTTCTGGAGCGAAGGCTGGACAACGTGTTCTGCAAGCTCGGCTTCGCGCCTTCGCGGGCCAGCGCTCGCCAGACCATCAACCACGGGCACGTGCATGTAAACGGCAGGCGCGTCGGCGTGGCCAGTTACCTGGTAAAGGTCGGCGACAAGATCACGATCAAGGCCTCCGATCGGTCCAAGAAACTGGTCAACGTCTGGCTGGAAGAGCTTGGCGAGCCGCACCTGCAGAACTGGCTCAAACTAGACCTTACCAAGCTCGAAGCGGAGATCCTGGCCGTCCCGACTCGCGACGACGTCCAGATCCCCGTCGAGGAACAGCTCATCGTGGAACTCTGCGGCCAGTGAGCCGTGACGGGATAGCTAAGCGGCACCAACTGTAATATGCCCAGAAGGATACGGAGATAGGCGAATGCGAATCAGGTGGCGCGGTCTGGAATTGCCCACGCGGGTTGTTAATGATCAGGAAGTGTCGACCCCGACGTATGGAAGGTTCTCTGTCGAACCTTTCGAACGCGGTTTCGGCATCACCGTCGGAAACTCAATCAGGCGGATTCTGCTCAGCAGCCTGCAGGGCGCGGCGATTACCAACATCAAAATACCCGGCGCGGAACACGAGTTCACCTCCCTGCCCGGCGTGTTGGAAGATGTCACCGACATCATCCTCAACATCAAGAGCCTCGTAGTCAAGAGCCACGGCGAGGAGCCAAAGACCCTCACGCTCCACAGTGAGGTCAAGGGCCCCGTCAAGGCCGAGATGATCGAGTGCGATCCGTCCATCGAGGTCATCAACAAAGACCTCACGCTGGCGACGCTGACCGACAATGTCCCGTTCGACATGGAACTGCTCGTCGAGACCGGCCGCGGCTTCCTGCCTGCCGACGAAATGATCGACCCCGACGCCGACCAGGATGTCGGGCTGATCTACGTCGATGCGTCCTTCACGCCTGTCACCCGCGTGCGATACCGCACCGAGGACACCCGCGTCGGCCAGAAGACGAACTACGACCGGTTGGTCATGGAGATCTGGACCAACGGCACGATCACGCCGGAGATGGCGATGGTCGAGGCCGGCAAGATCCTCCGCAAGCACCTCAACCCGTTCGTGCAGTACTTCGAGCTCGGCGAGCAGATCGTCGAGTCCGGCACGGTCGAGGTTCCGCAGGACGTCGACACCGAGCTTGACCGCAAGCTGCACATGTCGACCCACGAGTTGGAACTGTCGGTCCGGGCCAACAACTGCCTCGAGGCCGCCAAGATCGAACTGGTCGGCCACCTCGCCCAGATGACCGAGGCCGACCTGCTCAAGATCCGCAGCTTTGGCAAGACCTCCCTTCGCGAGGTCAAGAGAAAGCTCCAGGACCTGGGGCTGTCGATGGGCATGAACGTGGCGTTCGATATCCCGATGCCGGAGATCCCCCTCGAGGAGAAGGACGCCGGCAACTGAGAAACCAGACAGAGAAGAAAGTTCCCAGATTATGCGTCACCGCGTTTCAGGCAGACAACTCAGCCGCAACAGCAGCCACCGCGCTGCGCTTAGGCGAAACATGGCCGTGTCGCTGTTCCAGCACGGCGCCATACGGACCACCGTCGCCAAGGCCAAGGAGTTGCGGCGCTTCGTCGAGAAGCTCATCACCCACGCCAAGAAGAACACCCTTCACGCGCGCCGGATAGTGATATCGGCGTTGGGTCACGACCGTGCGATGTTCGGCGTTGACGAGGAGCGGCTGGACAAAACCGTCGTACAGAAGCTCTTCGACGAGATCGCCCCGACATACGCTGATCGGCCAGGCGGGTACACTCGGATCGTCCGGCTGGCAGAGCGCCGGATCGGCGACGCCGGCAAGCAGGTGATCATCCAGTTGGTCGAGGAGGGCAAGGCCGCCCCGGCCGCGGCGGCGAGCAAGGGCGCCTCGCGCCGTCGCCGCCGGGCGACCAAGCGGCACGAGGCCACCACCGACGCCGTTGTGCAGGAGGCCCCCCAGGGCGAGCCGGCCCCGGCCGACGAAGCCCAGGCCGATGAGGGCCAGGACGAAGCGAAGGAAACACCCGAAGAAAAATAGAATTCGACTGAATCCACGGCGGCCCAAGGCTGCCGACACGAGACCACGGCGGCTTGGGCGCCCGCACCGACGGGCCGTTCCAAGCCGCCCGTGATTTTCCGCCAGGCCAGGCCGCCCGGACGCATGCGAGCCCGGCCAGGAGAAATGCCATGACAGACCCGGCCTGCATCTTCTGCAAGATACTCGAAGGCGACATCCCGGCGGTTAAGGTGCTTGAATCGCCGGATTGCCTGGCCTTCATGGACATCGGCCCGCTGGCCGAGGGGCACGTGCTGCTCATCCCGGCCTCGCACGTCGAGACAATCGACAAAATGAGCGCTGCCGGCGCCGCGGCGATGCTCGGGCTGCTGCCCCGGCTGGTCGGCGCCGTCCAGGCCGCCACGGGCTGTGCGGGCGTAAACGTCCTTCAGAACAACGGCCCAGCCGCCCACCAGGAAGTGATGCACGTACACTTCCATATCATCCCTCGAAACCCCGGCGACGCCTTCCATTTCAATTGGCCGGCGGGGAAATACCCCAATGGCAGGATCGAGGAACTTGCCGAAGCCATCCGACAAGAGCTAGACTAGGCGTTCGAGCCGCATGAGGCAGATGTCGAATCGAACAAGGAGCAACGGATGCGTTTCTGGAAAACTGCAAGCGGGATCTCGCTGCTGGCTTTCGCGATGGTGCTGGCGGTCTCGGTCGGGTGCATCAAGTCAGGCGGCGGGAGGCGCAACTTCCCGGTCGTGGACATAGTGACCTCGGCGGGCACGATCCGGGCCGAGCTTTGGCCCGACAAGGCCCCCAAGAGTGTCGCCAACTTCCTCCAGTACGTTGACGACGGCTATTACGACAACACGATCTTCCATCGCTGCATCGTGGGTTTCATGATCCAGGGCGGCGGGCTCACGGAGCAATGGAAGGAAAAACCCACCCGCGCCGCAATCGGCAACGAGGCCGAGAACGGCCTGCGAAACGTCCGCGGCACGCTGGCGATGGCCCGCACGTCCGCCGTGCATAGCGCCACCAGCCAGTTCTTCATCAACACGGTCGACAACGCCTTCCTCGACCACGAGGCCAAGACCGACGATGGGTGGGGATACTGTGTCTTCGGGCAGGTGCTCAGCGGCATGGACGTCGTCGACTCCATCGAGCGGGCGCCAACGGTGGGCAACCCGAAGCTGGGTCGGCCCGTACGTCCGGTGGTGATCAAGTCCATCCGTCGCGTGGGTGGCCCGAAGCCCGCACCCGCACCCGCCAAGACAAAGAAAAAGACAAAGACATGAAATAGAGGTTACGTAGGTCTTAGCTCTTAGGTCTTAGGGGAGCACCGTCGAGCCAAATGGGTTATAATAGTCCGGCAGTGATGCCGTAGAGATCGTAAGGGCTCTGCCGCCCTAAGAGCTAAGACCTTCTTCTCGAAGAGAAAGGACGACATGCTAATCAGCATCGAGACATCCGAGGGAACCATCAAGGCCGAGCTCGACGAAGGCAGCGCCCCGGTAACCGTAGAGAACTTCATGGCTTATGTTGACGACGGCCATTACGACGGCACGATCTTCCACCGCGTGATCCCCAAGTTCATGATCCAGGGCGGCGGGTTCACCGCCGAGATGGAGCAGAAGCCCTGCAAGGCCGCGATCCGCAACGAGGCCGGCAACGGCCTGACCAACGACCGCGGCACACTGGCCATGGCCAGGACGAGTGTCGTCGACAGCGCCACCAGCCAGTTCTTCATCAACACCGCCGACAACGCCTTCCTCAACCATAGCGGCGAGACGCCCGACGCCTTCGGCTACGCGGTGTTCGGCAAGGTCGTCGATGGGCTCGACGTCGTCGATAGCATCGAAAAGGTGCCCACGGGACGCTCTGGCCATCAGGACGACGTGCCCGTCAAGCCGGTGGTTATAAAGTCGATCCGAAGAGAAGGTGGTGGTAGTAAGTAATAGGTAGTAGGTAGTAGGTAGTAGGTAATAGGGAACGGCAGAAGAAGAAGGTATTAGGTAAAGGCAAAAGAAGAACGTAATAGCTACGTGAAAATAAAGATATTATAA
>JAUWQU010000807.1 GCA_030610965.1 Phycisphaerae bacterium | reverse complement strand
GCTCACCCTTGATCCGCCAGCCGAGCAAGACCCGTTCGACGATGTTAAGCTGCGCGTAACGCCACGGCCGGAGGAACTCCGAAAGGTCCTCGCCGCAGAGATACTTGTCCACGAACGTCTTGTCCTTCTTGTTCTTGAGGTATGGCAGCACGACGGCCTTGAAGAAGGCCGCGTCGCGCTCGTAAATGAAAAGGCTCAGCTCGTGGCAGGCGTACTTGGAGTACTTGGCTCGCTTGTCGTCGTCGGTGAGCTTGGGCCATTCGACGATGAAGGCGAACTCCTTGAGCTTCGCGTCGCCGCTGAGCGTTACCATCAGGTGGTAGGCGCGAGCGAGGCTGTCGAACGTCTCGAAACGCGTGCTCGTGACATCGCGGATCGTGAATGGCTTGCGCTTGGCGACGGGCGTGATGACCTTCTCCTGGATGTAATGCCTGCCCGGGTCCAGGGCGATCGCCGGGTCCAGGCGACGATCCTGCAGCTTGGGCGCCGTCTCGCTGATCGTGGCCTCGCGCAGTGCGGTGTTCTCTGTGTCCACGGCCAGGATGCGAAGCTGCTGCTTGTCCAGCAGGACCTTGCGGGAGATGGTGACGACGCCGTTTTTGTCCGGCTGGAGGTTGGCGATAACGACCGATCCGTTGGCCAGGAAGTCAAGATTGCTGATGTTGATCGTGCCGACCGCTCTGCCGCCAAGGCCGAATAACCCCGCCCGCGACCCGGTGACCGCATCCTCTTTGATGACCCCGAACTTCTCGCCCTCGGCGCCTTTCGCCTTGCCGGTGTCGGCGTCGCGAATCGCCCACGGATTGAGGATAAGACTCGGGCGCTTGAGCATGTTGCCCGGCAGCTTCCGGGCCGACTGGCGGTCGAGGATGTAGCGGTACTCGTCGCTGATCTTCCGTCCGGCCTCGTAGTGGCTGACGGGCTTGCTCACCGTTCCCGCAGCCGGTGAAAGCCAGCCGAACGGCGCGAGCATCCCCATCGCGTCGTGTTCGGGCATGTATCTCGCGGCCAGGACGTGGACGCGTGTGAACTCGCCGGCGTTGACCAGCTTGATGGTGACGAGCTTCTTGTCGGCCTCGATCGAGGCGATCTGCACGGGCTTCTCCTCGCGCAGCTCCAGCCGACGGGCCTGGGAAGACACGTAACCGGCCTGGCGCTTGCCGGCGGCAAGGCTCAGGCGGATGGACTTGCCCGCGTACTTGAGCCGCAGGCTGTAGTCCCCGGCCGGCAGGTCGTCGATCTCGATCAACCCGTCGCTGATCCGCAGCGACTCGAACCAGTCCGCCACGAACGCGCCGTCGCGGACCTCCAGCAGCGACAGTTCGCTTCGCAGCGGCTTGGCGGCCCGGCCGGTGTAGGCCAGCACGAGTTTCTGGCCGGCCTTGCCGTGAAGGACGGCCGGCATGTTGTGGGCGTCGGCAACCGGCTTCCACGTCTGACGGACCTTCGTGCTCGGGCCGTAGGCCACGGCGGTCGCGGCGATATCCTTCAACTCGCCCAGTTCGATACGCCCGGACGCGTTGGTCTTCAGCGACACGCTCACCGTTCGCGTGAAGTCCCGGTGCTTTAGGCTCAAGCTCACCGGCCTGTCGGCCAGCGGCTCGCCGTTTCGGCCTCGCATCTCCAGGACATACTTGCCGTCGGCGCGGAGCAGGTGCAGGCCCTCGACCAGTTCGGTCAAGTCGATGCCGTTGACCGTGAAGCTCCTGCCGGCGCTGAGGGTGATTTCCTTGTCCTGGCTGAGGTTCTTGACCTTGGCGGTAAGCCGGAAGCTGATCGCCTTCAGCCGTTGCGGCGTGCGGAACTCGAAGGCGGACTCGCGGTCCTCGAACAGTTTGAAATCCGCCACTTTCTGGGTGGTCTTCACGCCGTCGATATCGGTGCTGACGATGTTGAGCTCGACTTCCTTGAGCAGCTTCAGCGAGATCGGCACGCCCGTTACTCGAAGCTGCGGACGGACCAGCAGAGTCGCGTTGCGGCGGTCCAACAGTGCCTCGCGATCGACGTAGAGGCCGCAGCTCAGCGAGTAATCCTCTGACCTGTGATCGAATCTCGTCAGCGTGGCCGCGCCGCCGCGGACCAGCACTATCGGCTGGCTCGTGGGCTTGTTGGTGAACGGCACGGTGATGGTACCGTCCGTGTAGGCCTCGTAGAATCGCCCGGCCAGCCAGATCTTCGCGTCGGGCGCCGGCCGGTCGGCCTCGTCCAGAATCGTAAACTCGTGCCCCGCCGGAGTCAGCTTGCTTACGTATGCGAGCCTGCCCTTGCGGGCCAGGACCCGGCTTCGCTTGCCCGAGCCGATCAGTTCGATGACGTACACGCCGCGCCCCGCGAGCTGCGGAAACTCGAACGCCCGCCGCACGCGCCGAAGCGGCGCCTCGGTGTACGAGTAGGGCTTCTGCTCGTTGGCGACCAGGCCGTCGAGGTCCAGCGACAGCGGCACGGGGCGGCCCTGCTGCTGGTAATACTTCAGCGCGTTGATGCGATAGACCTTCACGATCAGCTTCTTGACGTT
>JAUWQU010000733.1 GCA_030610965.1 Phycisphaerae bacterium | reverse complement strand
GACCAAACTGCCCATTTCTTTGCCTTCGCCCACGTTTCAAGGTACTATAGCCGCCCTTGTGCGGCATGATTCAAAGAGTGTGGATGATACAGCCGCGCTGGCGCTATGTCGAGAGCTGTCGCACATGAACCTTCGGTCGGCCCTGAAAACATGCAAGGAAGGTTCTAGGTCCTAGGCCGTAGGTCATAGGGCGCGCCATCGGGCACCGCCGGCTATCACGGCAGTTAATTGTGAGCCTGCCACCATGGCCGCAAATGCCAACAGCGATGATTAGGGCTCTGCCACCCTAAGACCTGACAGCCATGATCTAAGACCTTGTTGTCGGAGCACAGATGACGCATCGACAAGTTCATTTTCTCGAGAAGATCGAGTTCCAGGTCACGGCCATCGCGGCTGCGGCGGTGGTGTACTGGTTCGTCTGGCCTTTGCTGATCCCGAGCGACCCGGAGTGGCCGATCTGTTTCATCGCTGGCGGCGCCTACACGCATCTGTGCGTGCTGGCGGGTTTTGCGTGCGCGCTCGGCCTGGCGTGCGGTGCGCTGACGGTTACGGCCCGGCCGCAAACGGCGGCGATGGCCTTGGTGCTGGGCCTCGGCGGGCTCAGCCTGCGGTCGCCGCGAATCGGCTCGCTGCTGTGGGCTACGCAGGATTCCATGCCCGCGATGTACTGGCGGATGGCGCTGGAGGTGCTGGTCCTGCTGGCTGTGGTCATCATCGCAGGCATCGCGGCCGGCATTGGCAGGCGGATAGCCGGCTCGCTGGCCGGCAGGCTGCTCTGGCGGGACCCACTGCTGGAACTCGACGACGAGCGCCGCGAGGCCCACAATCGCAAGCTTGGTGAGAGCTCCCAGAAGAACACCGAGAGGGTGATGGCGTTTGGGGTGCTTGCCGACAGCGGATTCGACAAGCTTCCCGGTCGCGACACCGCCGTTCGCGGCGTGCTGGGTTTCCTGATCTCGACTACCGCCGCGGCCATCGTCGTGCTGATGCTGCTTCGCTCGCCCGAGCGCGGGCAGATACTCTTCGCGCTGTTTGCCGGGTGCTTCCTGGGGGTCTTCCTCAGCCAGAGGATCGTGCCGACGCGAGCCAACGTCACGGCCTGGGCCACCCCGGCGGTGCTGGGGGTGTTGCTGTATGTTCTGGCGGCCGTCAGTTCGGTAGGCACGGGGCCCGGCGCCTGGATGTCCGTGAAGCCTTATGCCCGCATATTGCCGATCGACTGGATTACGGCCGGGCTTGGCGGGGCGATGCTGGGGCACTGGGAAGACCTGCGGATGCGCGAGGTGAGGTACATCGAAGAATCGCTGGAAGAGACGCAAACTAACGATGGAGAGTGAAATGTCAAAGTGCGTAATCGGCGCTCAGTTGTTCACGGTCCGCGAGTTCACCAAGACCATCGAGGACGTCGCAAAGACGTTCAAGAAGGTTGTCGACATCGGGTACAAGGTCATCCAGATTTCCGCCTTCGGCCCGATGGACTACAAGGAAGTCGCCAAGCTCATCAAGGACAACGGCCTGGTCGTAGGGGCCACCCACCATGGCTGGAACGAATTCCGTGACGACCTGGACAACGTCATCGCCCGCAACAAGGCGTGGGGTTGCGTTCACCCGGCCACCGGCGGCGTGCCGCCCGAATACCGCTGCTTTGACGGCATCAAGAGATTCCTGGATGAGCTTGGCCCGGTCAACGAGAAGCTTGCGGCCGAGGGAATGGACTTCTCCTACCACAACCACAACTGGGAGTTCGCCCGTTTCGACTGCCCCGACAACAAGACGTGGATGGATACGTTTTTCGACCTCAGCGAGGGCAGGGGCATGAACTTCGAGATCGACACCTACTGGGTCCAGGCCGGTGGGGCCGAGCCGACGCTCTGGCTGAAAAAGTGCGCCGGGCGCATGCCGATCATCCACTTCAAGGACATGTGCATAACCGACGAGCGAGAGATGCGCATGGCAGAGATCGGCGAAGGCAACCTCAACTGGCCCGAACTGCTGGAGGCCGCCAACACCGGCGGGACGAAGTTCGCGCTGATAGAGCAGGACCTGACGTACGGCCGCGACCCGTTCGAGTCCCTGGCCATGAGCTTCAATAACCTAAGGGCCATGGGCGCCTGCTAAGCTTATGCTCAATCGTACTTCAGCGCCGGCTGGCCCATGCGGCGGCGAATGTCGGTCTGCATTTCGATTATTGTGTTGCGGACCTGGTTGATCAGCGGCTTGGCGCCCGTTTTACGGGCCTGTTCGCGGCGGATGGGCTCGGCGTACTGGACCACGATGCTGCCGGGCGAGGGAAGCTTTTGCGTTCGCGGCCAGGCTTCGTAAGCGCCGTCTATGACCACCGGCACGGTCCATTCTGCCGAGCGCTGGGCGAGCAGCGCCACGCCCGGGAGGAAGCTCGCTATCCGCCCGTCCTCGGTCCGCGTGCCCTCGGCGAAGATCACCACCTGCCCGCCGGCCTTGAGCCGGCGCATGGCTTCCTTAATGGCGCCCGTGTCGGCCGTGCCGCGCCGGACGGGGAAGGCGTTCAGCGCCGCAATGACATGCTTGAAGCCCGGTATGCGAAACAGCGTATCGCGGGCCATGTAGCTCATCGGCCTACGAAGGGAGAAGCTCATCAGAATCGGGTCGAGAAAGCTCTGATGGTTGCAGATGTACACGGTTCCGCCGCGAGTGGGCTCGTAGTGGCGGTTCAGCACGCGGACCTTCCAGGCCGCCGACATCAGGACCTGCAGCGCCATCCGCACGAAAAAGTACAGCGGCGTCGAGCCCGGCACGCCCTCGGGCAGGCGAAGGCCCGAAAGCTCGGGGTTGGGAAAGCTGGTGGGGGATTTCAACGCAGGGCCC
>JAUWQU010000237.1 GCA_030610965.1 Phycisphaerae bacterium | reverse complement strand
CGCCCGAAAACGGCGATCCGCCCGCGGGTGGGAAACAGCAGGCCAAGGATCATCTTCAACGCGGTGCTCTTGCCCGAACCGTTCGGGCCGAGCAACCCGAAGACCTCGCGGGGGCGGATCTCCAGGTCCAGGTCGGCAACGGCCGTGACCTTCTCGCGAAGCCAGAAGTCCTTGAATACTTTCGTAAGTCCGCTGGTTATGACAATCGCGTCGTTGGATTCACTCATTCACGCGCCTCGGTTATCTCTTGCCGGCCGAGCGAAGGCCACGATGGCGCGCCGCCGGCGGGCCGACTTGTGTAATACGTCGCCGGCGGGCTATTTGCCCATGTCTACCGTCGGGGGCGGCGGACTCTTGTCCTTCTGCCCGCTCAACCACGCCGTCCACGCCCGCCGCGCCTGGCGGATGATCTCCGAGTCGCGGTTGAGCCTCAGGATGATCTTCTGATCGCTCTCGGTGATGTAGTGCTTCTCGGCCGTGGGGTTGCTGAGAATCTCCTCGCGGGCCTCGTCCCACCAGCGGTTCATCGCGAACGACGGGTTCTTCTCGTAGGCGGGCAGTCGCTGGAGGAAATCCGTCACGCGTTTCTTGACGGCCTGGATGGTGTCCGTGCGGTACGCGGCTGCGCTGGAGAGAAACGCCCGCGCGGCGCCGGTCGTGGCGTCGCTGACCAGGACGTTGTCGATCTTCTCGAGCAGCGCGGCGGCGGCCTGATCGTCGTCGCGGCTGACGGCGTCGTTGTACTGGCCGATGAGATTGGTGTTGGCGTCGGCCTGGGCGCCGGAGCTACTGTCGCCGACGAGAATCCTGGCGGCGTCGATTCCGGCCGTCGAGTTCAGCAGCGTAACCGCGAGGCTTCTAGCCTGGCTCTTGAGCGTCTCGGCCTGCTGAACGGCGCTCTGTGCGGCGTCGTAGTCGGGCAGAGTCGCCAGCGGCCAGGTCGAATCCGTCACCTTGACCGACCGCACCAGGATGCCGGACTTGAGCGTGTCGAGCTGCTGCTGGGCCACGTCCATAACGTCCCGCTCGAAGGCGCCTCGCTGGGTTCGCTGAAGCCCGTCGGCCGTTCGCGTCGCGGCGGCGCGGATGGCGGCGGCGCAGAGCACCGAATGGACCGTCCGCTTGCCGTCCAGCACGTTGACCCGGTAATACAGGGCCGGATTGACCGAACTGGCGAACATGGACGACTTGACGACATCCGCCAGGCACCTGGCGGGGTCCGCCTTGTCCAGAAATCGCTGCACGACCGGGTCGGCGTTTTCGGCATGGGCTCGCTTGCGAGCGGCCTCGACGGTCTCCGACGGGCTCGGAGAGCCACGCATCAGTACGATCACCGGATGGCGCGCCAGTTCCGGATCGTTCCACGGCAGGTCGTATGTCCGCGTGATCGCGTAGTTGCACTTGAGCCGCATGTGAAGCAGGTTGCGGTCGCCGGTCAGCAGCGCCCCGTCCCAACCGGGGCGCAGGCCGCCGGGCGGCGCCGTTCGGTCTCGCAGGTCCTTCGCCTTCTCGTCCGGCGTCTCGTTCATCCAGAAGTCGTCGACGCTGATCGTCTGCTCCTTGATGCTGATCTTCTCGATTCGGCCGATCGGCGCCGGCCAATTGTACGCCAGCCCCTCCGGCGTCACACCGACGACCCTGCCGAAGACCGTGCGAATGGCCACCTCGCCCGGCTGGATGAACTGAAAACCCACCGCCAGGAACGCTACCACGCCGAGAACCATCGCCGCGCCGAGCAATCGGAAGCTCGTCCGCAGCGCGGCAGAGAGATGCTCGCCGGCGGGGTCGGTGAACTCGGGCCCGCCGTCGTCGCGGGCAACAGACCCGCAGCAACTCTGGCCGGCGGCATGATCGTTATGGTCGTGTCCGGATTCCGCCATGTCGTCGCTCCCGTCGCTCACTTGCCCTTGCCCTCCGGCGCCTTGGCCGGCGGTGCGTCCGGGGAGTCCCCGGCGCCCGTCGGCAGGGACGGCCCCTGGCGGAAGTACTTGACGGCCGGGATGCTCGAACCGTCCAGCAGGAAGACGCTCCGGCCCTGGAGTTCCTTCTTGAGCGACTCCAGCGAACGCAGGAAGGCCGCCAGTTGCCAGTTCTTCTCGAACTTGGAGTACCATTCGGCCGCGGCGCGATCGCCCTGGGCCCGGATCTCGCCGGCCTTTCGGTTGGCGAAGGCGAGTATCTGCTCGGCGGACTCCTTGGCCCGCTCTCGGATAGCCAGCGCCTGGGCCTGCCCCGCCGACTCGTAACGCTTTACCTCCTCCTGCCGCTCTTCCTTCATCGTGGCGATGACCTTTTCGGAAACCTTCTCCGGCAGGCCGAACGACTTTATGCCGACCATGGTCACCTCCACGCCGTAGTCGCGCAGAGACTCGGCGGCTATCGCGTCGAGGATATCCTTCTCTATCTGGGCGATCTGCATCTTGGCCGGATCGGTGTTGACCAGGTCCTCCATCTTCCGCTGGCCGATCACGCTGCTCTTGGCGCTGCGAAGCTTGATGCGGATGCGCTCCTGCCCGGCCTTGCCTTCGGTGCCGGGTGGGATTCTGCCAACCGCCTTGTCGAACGTGACGGGATCCTTTATCCGCCACAAGCAGAACGTCGTGAGCGTCACGATCTGCTTGTCGTTGGTGGACAGCTCATTCATCGCGTCGTCGAAGACGAATGTCCTGCCCTCGAACTTGACGATCTGCTGAACCAGCGGCACGCTCACGTGCAGCCCGGCGTCGACCCGGCCCTCAAGCACGGTGGTGGTCTTGCCGAACGTGCGCTCGAGCACGTGCTCGGTGAAATCCACCTTGAACAGGACCATCCATGCCAGCAACAGCCCCACGACGACCACTACCATCAGCACCGTGGCGATGGTGCCTTTCCGGCCTCTGCTATTTGCCATTTTCCGCATAGCTTCATCTCTCCAGAACATTCCGCCCGCCTCCGACACCGCGGCCGGCGGTTCTTGCTTGCTTACTCGTTGGCGCCTTCGGCGCCCTCGAAGGCGCTCTCAAGGCCACGGCTTTCACGTTCCCAGTTCAGCCATATCTCGAGCTTGCCGGGGTCAACGCCGATGACGTACTTGATCATACCGGGCAGCACAGCGTCCCAAGCGTCCAACCTGCGGTCGAGCACGTACATGTTCGGGCTCGCCTGCCAGGCCACCAGCTCGCGCTGGAAGCGTTCGGCTCGGGTTCGTTCGGCCATCTCCGTCCGAAGCCGGTAGGCCCCGGCATTGGCGACCTTCTGCGCGGGCTCGCCGGCGGCGCGTGCGAAGAGCGTGTCGGCCTGCCGCCGCGCCTGGGCCGTCAAGGTGTTCAGATCGGCCTTGGCGCCGGCCTTGAGAACGTCCAGCAACTCCAGCAGATTGCGAGCCTGCCCGGTGGCAAGCTGCTGCTTGGCCGTGCCGCCCGGGCCAAGGTCGTCGAGCATGGGCCAGTCGACTATCTGCCCGATCAGCGATTTCAGCTCCTCATCCAGCGCACCCATCCGCTCGCGCAGGAGCTGGGCATACTTGACCTGCCCCCCAGCCGGGGCCGCTGAGGCGCCAAGCTTGCCCAACAAGCCCTCGCGGCGGGTTTCCTTGCGGAGCATCTTGAGGCTCTCGACTCCGTGACGGATGTAGCCGCGAAGGTAGTTGTCGAACTCGTCGGGGCTTTTTCGAAGATCGGCCAGGCTGTCGAGCTGCTCGAGACGGCGGATCGCCATCGCCAGCTCCAGGGCGGCGTCCGGCTCGCCGGCGACGGCGGCGAGCGTCTTGTTCGCCTCGCCCTCGGCCTCGTAGCGGGCCCGGTCCTGCTCGCGTTCGGCGGCAAGGACTGCCTCGAAGGCATCGGCCGCCTCAGTCGGCGGGTGCGCGGCCAGCAGTTGCACGACCGCGATGTCCACGCCGAGGTCGAGCCCCTCGGGGCCGACCGCCTTGCGAATGCGTTGCTCCATCGCCCTCGACGCGTCGGCCCATCCGCTGGTCATTATGGCCTGCGGGCTGTCGGGCGGAGCGTCGGGCAGCCTGGTGTCGAGCGTGGCGCTGGCGCAATAGCGGACCATCTCGCGGTACGATGCGCTCTCGAGAACCTTGCCGGCGTCGACATAGCGGTAGCCGAACTTGTACGGGTCGGCGATGCGGTACTGAACGCTCAGCACGAGATTGATGATGTTCACCGGAGGAGGCGGGCTGTCGCCGGCCGGGCCACGGGCCGCCCCGACGCGGTCGCGCGGGGGGACCGCCACGAGGAAGTCCAGCTCGGTGTAGGCCCCGTGCTTCTGGGTCCAGAGCTGAAGCTCCTGCCCGTTGACCACTATCGGCTCGCGGGCCTCTCCCACGCCCACCTGGAAGTCATGCACCTTGCCGGTGTCGAACATCCGAACCGTGTCGATCGGCCAGGGCCATTTGACGCGAAGGCCCGGCTCCAGCACCTGCCCGGCCTCGGCCCGGCCCCAGTGCAGCACAACACCCCGATGGCCCTGCTGAACGATCACCAGCCCGCTCATAAGCCACAACACCATTGCTCCCAGAAGAACCAACGGCACAAGGGCCTTGCCCAGAAGCTTGTAGAACCAGGTCTTGGAAACCTCGAAGCCGAACTGGTAATTCAGCGTCTCGGCGATGGAGTGCCCCACCCGCGTCGGCTCGGCGAGCAGGCCCAGGATTCGGCTGTCGTAGGTCAGCCGGTGCTCCTCGCCCGGAACGCGAGGGCGGAATATCTCCAGCAGGAACGTTATTGTCAGTTCCGCCGCAAGGACGATCTGGGCCGCCGGAACGACGTAGGCGACGTAGAAGTCCACCTTGCCGTACCCCCACCACGCGGCGGCGAAAACGCCCAGGATGCCCGCGATGAAAATCGCGCCCAGCAGCAACTGTGACGACGCCGCGCGAAGCGAGCGCCACTGGGGCTGGCTGCTCATGCCCGTGCAATAGCGGCTGAAAAGGAACGCCAGAAAACCCGGGATGATCGCGAAGAGTATCCCCGCGCCCAGGTTGCGCAGCGGCTCGGTTTCCTGCTGGCCGGCCTGGAAACGCACGCCCATGAGCACCACCGCGCCCATGGCTGCGTAGTAGCCGCCGAGGACGAGCGTAAAGCCGGGCACGATCCATTTCTCGATGAACCGAACGCGCGACGCGGCCGGCCTGAGCGACAGGTCTCGCCCGCGCTGGAACAGCCCGCCGGAATCGCCCTTGGCGTCGAGCTCGTCGAGCTCCTGCTGCTCCAGTCGCTCCAGTTTCCTGCTGTAGAACAGCAGGGACGTCATCAGCCAGACTCCCACGCCGCCGACGAAGTACCACATGGCCGTCATGGCCGCGTGGGAACCGGTCTTCAGGGCGATAACCAGCAGCGTCAGCGTGAACGCCACCTGGAGCACGGTCCCGGCCAGGGCGATGTTCTTGCCTCGATTCTGATCCTTCATGCAATGCACCTCGGGCCTGATGACCAATGGGCAAGCATCGAGCATGCCTGGGTTTTGGCGCTTGTGATTTTGGGCTGGGCCGCCCGCCGGCCGGGACAGCGGCATTTACACCGCGACCCGCCGGGCATACAATCCGGCCCGTCGAGCCAACCTTTCGGCCGCGACGGGCGTAACATCGGTAGACTCATTCGAGAGGACTCGGCAAAGAGATAAACATGATCAAGCTTTGGGCCATCGGCGCTAATACGTTTCTTCAGACAATCCGCCAGCCGGTCTTCCTGGTGATGATTCTGGCGACCTTGGGCCTGCTGATCTTCACGATGCCCTTCAGCGGATACACGATGTCCCCGAAATTCCAGGAAACCGACCTGACGCTCCTTCAGGACCTCGGCCTGGGCACGCTTCGGATATCGAGCCTGCTGATCGCGGCGTTCGGCGCCGCCAGCGTGCTGAGGCGGGAGATCGAGGACAAGACCGCCCTGATAGTCATCACCAAGCCGGTCGCACGGTCGGTTTTCGTGATCGGCAAGTTCATCGGCGTGCTCGCGGCGGTGGGCCTGGCTTACTACATTTGTTCGTTGGCGCTGCTGATGACCGTCCGTCACAAGGTTGTCATCGCCCGCTACGACTCGCTGGACTGGGGCGTAATCACGATAGGCCTGTCGGCCATTGCATTGTCGGTGCTGGTTACGATGCTGGGCAATCTGTGGTTCGCCTGGCCTTTCACGTCGACGGCCGTGTTCGCCGGGTCGGTGCTGATGACAATCGCGATGATCGTTATCGGCTTCGTCGGAAAGGGCTGGGCGCTCATACCGTTCGGCGAGGGCATTCCAAACCAGCTTGTGCTGACACTGGCGGTGATGTTCATGGCGTCGGTCGTCTTCGTTGCCCTGGCCGTTACCGCGAGCACGCGCCTCAGCCAGACCATG
>JAUWQU010000616.1 GCA_030610965.1 Phycisphaerae bacterium | reverse complement strand
GGCCCGAAAGGCTTGGCTTCCGCCCGGCCGCGGATAGACTCTTGCTTGCTGCGACCACGGGGGCGCCGGACGGGGGGAGCGACACTGCCTGTCATCGGCCGGGTGCCAGTACGCGGCACATCGGATTATCAGGCGAACAATGGGGAGCTTGGCTATGACGTTCGAGACAGGTCGGGAGGCTATTCGATTCGCCGAGAGGGCGTTTGTCGCCGTGGTGCTATGGCAGTTCCTCGCCAGTTGGGGAATGCTGCATCTTGGGCTGCGAGTTACGATTCGGCAGTCGCGGGTCAAGTGCTGGGGCAGCCTAGCGCTGGCTGTCGGGTCCAACATTGCCCTTGGTGCCGGGCTGGTTGTGGCGTTTATTGTCGCGATAGTGATCAATTCACCCTCGCCCGCCGATACTGTTGTGATGGTGCCGGTTCTGGGCTTGGGCATCGGCGCGATGATGTCCTGTTTGTTCATCAAGGCGGCATTTTCCGTGAGTTTCGCAAGGGCCGCCCGCGCATGGTCGTGGATGCTGGCGGCCACTGCCGTGTCCGTCGTCGTTTTGGCCTTGGTGGTCCAACCAGCCTTCAGACGCGGTACCGAACGGGAACAGGACGTTTGTATGTACAACCAGCACAGGATCTGTTCTCAGCTCAAACACTACCGGCGCTACAATGACAACAAATGGCCCGCCAGCCTCGACGCGCTGCTGGCGGAGGAATACGGCCTGTCGCCCGTAAATCTGCACTGCCCGCTTTTCAGGGCCACCTCTCTATTGGCAGTTCGCAAGTTCGATTACTTCTACCTGCCCCCGGTCGACGATGACCCGAATCGGATCATATTGTGCGACTTCCGCGGCAACCACTCATCCGGGGGGCGATTTGTCGTCCAGATCGGGCGAGATGAATTCCTCAGGCCGGTCCCAATGTCCGAGTACCAGTTCCAGGCCGAGCTGACCAAGCGCGTTAACGCCGCCTTTGCAGAGGCCCTGCGGCAGGCGGAGGGCGGGGCCGCGACGTCCCCGGCCGGGCGGGAGTGATCTCGACCGGTATCGGCGGGGCCCATAACACAAGCGGCGGACCGCCTGTCCCGGCGGGGACAAGCAAGTCCGCCACTGTGTCTCCATACCACTCGCCTGCCGTTCGGCGCTTGGCGTTTTCTCCCAGGGATTGCTATCCCTGGGCTTCAGGAGCGCGGGAGTTCCACGTTTGCCGCTTGGAAGTTGGTCCTTGTTTGTCTTTTGGTGCTTGTAGATTGGTCCTTGTTTGCTTTTTGGTGCTTGTAGATTGGTCCTTGTCTGCTATTTGGTGCTTGTGATTTGGTACTTGCCGGGACCCCTCCTCCCGGTGTCCCCGCGACTACCTTCTCAGGTACGACAGCTTCTTCGGCAGGGGGATGTTGTTGCCGAAGTTATCTTCCCCGTAGCCGTGCTCGGCAAGCAGTTGCAGGTCCGTCAGGACGCGTTTGTCGCCGATGAAGACGACGTTGATCTCGGCTTCGATGTCGATGATGCCGGTTGACTGAAGCCGCTTGACCTCGTCGAGGACGTATTGCAGCGGGGTCTTGTCGGGGTCGGATTCGTCGGGCGGCTGAGCCGGGATGGACCGCTGATAGACAATCACCTTGCCCTGCTCGGCCAGCGCCAGCACTACTCGGCGGACAGTTTGGGCGAGGTCGGCGTTGGTGTCGAGTTGGCGGATGCACTCCAGGCCGCCAACCTGGCTGACAAGCCAATGGCGCTTCTGGCGGTTGATGGTCTCGTTGGCGCGGAAGATATCCATGGGGCAGGACGCGTCGTAGACGCCGTCTTCCAGTTCCATGCGGACCTCGCTGCCGTAGTGGTGGACAATCTTGGCCACAAGCGTCGACGGGCGCACGTGGAAGCCGCGATACCGCGGGCCGGGCACCTGGACCCGCCCGACCTCGGCGTAGCGGCGGAGCATCTCCTGGCACAGGTCGCGGGCGCGGACGAGGTATCGGCTGGAGAAGACCAGCGTGTATCGCATCAGCACGTCCAGTAACTTGTCGCCGTTGACCATCGGCTCCAGGCCATCAGGAGCACCGGCGTTCATGGCCGACATCACGTGCCGCTCGTAGTAGTGGACGAAACCCGTCGCGGCATCGAGCAGGTGGAAGATCACGCTGAGATGCCCGCGAAGCGTCAGCAGGTCCGGGTTCTCGCGCTCGGTGTCGGTGTCGGCCACGAAGGTGTCGTACATCGACTGGAGGTTGTGGAACTGGTGCTGTAGTTGGCGGACTTGCTCTTCGCTTACCGAGCCGGGAATGCACTCGTGGTACTTGTCGGGGTTCACGCGGGCCGGCACGTGCAGCAGTTCGCTCTCGGCCGCCTGATTGAGAAACGCCGTCGCGAGGTACGTGATGGTCTCGCAGGCGTCGACCTTCTTGTGGGCGCAGTAGTCATGCGCGAGCCGGCCTCGGGGCAGACGCTCCTCGAAGTACCCTTCCGGCGACTGTTCGGGAATAAGTAGCCCGAGTTTCCTCGCGTAGTGAAGGAATCGCTCGGAAATCCGCAGCAGCGTCTCCCCGGTAAAAAGGATCGCCTCGTCGGTCGACGCGGCGAAGTCGCCCTCGACGTCCAGCAGCCGGTAGGCGGGAATCGAGTGCTGAACGTGAAGCAGCACGTAGTTGGCGTTTGCGAAGAGCTTGATGGCCGCGACCGTTGAGCGGAGCATCCGCCAGCAGTCGTTGTTTCCGGCGCCGTAGGCGTCCAGCAGTTCCTCCAGCTCGGTGGCCTGGTGGAGTATCTCGCCCAGCAGCGGGCGCGTGAAACTCGTCCGTTCCCATTTCCGCTCGACGAGGTATCGGGCCATGCTGAAAACTTGACTCGCGCGCCGGCCGAGCAGGTCCCGGAAATCATCGTCAGAGATGATCGTCACCGGCCGCGCGTTGTCGCTAGCGTCTTGCGGGCATTCCAATTTCATCACCAGTTTCCATATGCCTTCGGGCCAATACCAGAATCATACCGGCCGTCCGAGGCAAGTGCGGAGAGCTTACCCGCAATTCCCTTATCGACAGCCAGCGTCGCGGACATTAGTTGCCGCCGAAGGCCTCGGGCTTTGTCGTTGCATTGGTCCGCCGGGGGCGATTCTAATGGCCGTGGGACTAAACTTTATGTGGACTTGCCCCGGCGCGCCGACGACGATGCCCGCCGGCCGGGCCGGGACATGAGGACCTCCAGCGTGGCCCTTGCCGATTACATACCATTGGCCTCCGTTATGACGTTAGCCCGGCCCGTGTTGCTGCTGACGCTGGCGGCTGTCGTGGCGCCGGTGTTGCTTTCGCGCCGGGCGGCCAGGCGCGGACACCGGATTGCGCCGCTCAGCGTGGCACTCCAGTGTGCCGCGGGCGCGCGGGCCGCGCTGGCCCTGGCCGGCCCGG
>JAUWQU010000358.1 GCA_030610965.1 Phycisphaerae bacterium | reverse complement strand
CGGCCCTTGAGTTGGTTGAGGTACGTCCCGGCCGTCAGCAGTCCGGTGGTCAGTCGCATGTTCTCGATTACGGCGGTCAAATCGTCAGGCGTAAGTTGCCGGCCCTGCAATGCGGCCAGCTTGCCACTGGCATCGTCCAGTTGCTTCTGAAGTTGCTTGACGTACGACTCGCCATCGGGGCGGGTCTCGCGTAGGTGATCGATGAGGCCCTTGAGCCCCCTCAGCTCGAAGTGCAGGGCCATCAGTTGCCTCTGGGCGATCTTCCGATGGCCGGGGTCGGCGATCTTGGCGACCTGGGCCTGCTTGATGGCGAGCAGCTTCTCGATGTCTTGGCAAACTGTCTTTACCTTCGGCAGTGGCTCGCTCGGCGCCTCCATGCTCGGGGCGAACAGCGAGCCCAGCGGCTTGATGCCCTCTGTACGCGGCTTGGGGAACTTGACTGCCACGGTTCCGAGAAGCTTGTAGTCGATGACTATCTGGTAGTGCGTCTTGGACGCGTCGCGCGTGACGTTCCGGAACATGACCGCTTCCGGGTCGTCGGCGGGCCCGCGGACGCGATAGGGTACGCCGTAGATCGTGCAGATGCATCGAATCTGCCTGTCCAGGCCGCGATCATGGAGGGCCTTGCGGATCGGCTCGGCGAGCTGTTTGTCGTAGTTCTCGCGAGTGATGTCCGTTCCGCCGGTTATCCTGAGCAGGAGAATCTGCTTTGTGTCGATGCCGCGACGAGCGGCGTAAAGCTTTGCCAACTCGACCGAGTCCGGCAGGCCCGCGTTAGCCACGATGAGGACTTCCCTGGCCGTCAGGCCAGCTCGGCCGGGCGCCGCCGCGCCAAGCACCCCCAGCATGGCAGCCAGCACGATGGTTCGTCTGTGATAGGTCATTGTCTTGCCATTGGTGCAACTGGTATGGTTCAATCGTGTCAGTAATCGCTACGGCCTGGCCGTCGCCAAGTGACAGCATACCGCATACGTGCGTCGGCATGCAAAGGTGGATTCGCCCGCGCGGCGGGCCGCCTGGAGTATCGAAGATGAAACGAGCCGCGTTCCCAGCGGTGCTGAGAGCTTTGCTTCTGGCGGTGATGCCGGTTTTCCTGGCCGGCTGCCCGTACATGCCCCCGGAAACGAAGAACCCGCACCTGACGCTCACAGAGCCGGTCACCAAGAACCGCTACCACGTCTACATTCCCAGTTACTACAGCGACGATAGCGACTGGCCCCTGGTCGTCACGCTGCACGGGACGAACCCATGGGACGGCCAGACGCGGCAGATACTTGAGTGGCGTGACACGGCCGAGAAGTTCGGGCTTATAGTGGTGGCGCCGAAGCTATCGAGCACTCAGGGCCCCATCCCAGCCGTGCCGAGCGTGTCGCGCGCAAGCCCGAAGAAGCTGGCCAGGGATGAGAAGGTCATCCTGTCCGTGATAGCGGACGTTCGAAGCAAATGGCGTATCGCCCGCCGCGGGCCGGACCCCAACGGCGTGGAGGGCAAGGACCTCATGCTGCTGACGGGCTTTTCATCGGGCGGGTTTCCGCTGTTCTATGTGGGCTTGCGGCATCCGGAGATGTTCGACATGCTCATAGCCCGCGACGTCAATTGTACGACGGAGTTGCTGGAGAGCATCCCGCTGACGGACGCGGCGAAGAATCTTCCGATCCTGATCTTCTGGGGCCGGGACGAGTTGAAGGACATCCGCAATCAGTCGTGGGCGACCTTCAGATACCTCCGCGAGCACGAGGCATACGGCACTGAGCGCATGAGCACCAAGGGCGGCCATCTGCGCAGGTACGACGTTGCGTGGGAAGAGTGGTCCAAACGCCTGCCGGAGGAGTACCGGCGGTAGGGGGGCGGTGGGGGAATGCTCAACAAGAGACACCGCTTCGGCTCCCCGGGATTGCTATCCCTGGGCTCTGCTTCGGCTCCCAGGGATTGCTATCCCTGGGCTTCCGACGCATCATCTCCCACTACCTATTACTCAGTATCTTCTTCTTCGTCTTCTTTTTCGTCGAGCTCGAAGAGTTCGCGGATGCTTGAGACGTGTGTGCGGGCGGCGTCGGTGCCGGCGGACTGGCGGAGCCGTTGCGTGCAGGGGTGGAGGATTCGCCGGATCGTGCGATGCAGCGTTCGGCGCATGATCTCGATGTCCTCCTCGGCGTCGGCGTGGGTCGAGAGCTTGTTCCGGGCGTCGGCGAGTTCCTGCTCGGCGATCAGGTTCATTTTCTTGTAGAGCGCCTCGATTGTCGGCGCCACCTTTCGCACGTGAAGGACGCCCATAAGCTCGTCGACGTGCTCGGTGATGATTGTGTGGGCCGCGCCGTGCTGGCCGGTGCGCATATCGAGGTTGGCCTGGACGATCCGGTCAAGGTCGTCGATGTTGTAGAGAAAGACGTTCTCGACCTTGCCGGCCCTGGGCTCGACGTCGCGCGGCACGGCGATGTCGACTATCAGCAGCGGCCGCCAGTCGCGGCGCTTCTGGGCGGCCTTGACCATCGATGCGGTGATTATCGGCTCGGCCGACCCGGGGCTGGTCACGACGACGTCGGCCTTGGCGAGGTGGTCTTCGAGCCTGGCGAAGTCGCCGGGTGTGCCGCCGAACTCCTCGGCCAGGCGTTCGGCGGCGGGGCGGCTGCGGTTTACAACCACGAGCCTGTCGGCCTGCATCTCTCGCAGACGGGCGAGCATTAGCGAGTTCATCTTGCCTGCCCCGACATTCAGCACGCACTTGCCCTTGAGCGACTCGAAGAGCTGGCGGACGAAGTCCACCGCCAGGGAGGCCACGGAGACCTTGCCCATCGCGATCTCGGTTTCCGTGCGGATGTGCTTGGCCACGTGCAGTGCGGCCTGGAACAGCTCGTTGAGCACGACGTGGGCGGCCCCGGCCTGGACGGCCTGGGTGTAGGCATCCTTGACCTGCGCGACGATCTGCGCCTCGCCGGGGACTAGGCTGTCGAGTCCGCTGGTGACGGCGAAGAGGTGGCTGGTGGCCTCGGCGTCGGCCAGCATGTAAAGGGCCTCGTCATAGGGCGAGCCGGAGACGCCGCGGAACTTTAGAATCCAGTCGCGCAGCTCCTCGGCACGCGGATGGCCATGCACCGGCCTGGCCAGGTAGACCTCCATTCGGTTGCACGTGGAGATGACGGCGAACTCCGCGTCAGGCCAAGTCGCGCGAAGGTCCTTCAGCGCGCCGAGGCGCTGGTCGGCGTTCAGCGCCAGCTTCTCTCTGACGGCCACTGCGGCCGTCTTGTGGTTTGTCCCTACGCAGAGGATTCGCATGTCACTTTATCGGCAGGAGCATGCTGGCCAGAAGCACCGCCGCCAGCAGGATGAATCCCACGATTGAAAGTACCGCCGCGACGCGTGCCCTGAACCGCCTGGCGTAGGCCGCGTGCAGCGCGACGGAGTAGATGAGCCAGGTGATGCCCGCGGTGAGCATCTTCGGGTGCGTTACCCAGTTATGAAAGTAAGTGTGCCTCCCGAACGCGTCGACCAGTCCCGTGACGACCGTCGCGGTCACCAGCGCGAATGCGACGGGCAGCACCCGGCGAAGGAATCGTCCCAGACGTTCCAGCGACGGTGTGGAGCCCTCGAACATCCGCGGGTCCTTGCGGCGGAGTTGGCGGTACTTGCGAAGGTACAGCCATCCGCCAAACGAGGCGGCCGCGAAAGCCAGCGACGCCGACGCCGCCAGCACCACGTGGACCACTGTCCACGTGTCTCGCGCGAAGTCTCGATAGGCCGGGCCTGACAGGCCCACGGCCATGCCCGCCCATGCGGTCGCCAGCGGCATGAGCACGAGCCCGGCCCTTCCCAGGGCGTCGACGGCCCGCAGATACGCCGCCACCGCCCCGACCAGCAGTGCCAGCAGCGAGAACGTGTCGAACCCGCTTGCGGCAGGCGCGTGGCCGCGGGCCAGGCGCAGGACCACCACGGCCAGGCACAGGGCTATGCCGGCGGCCAGGGTCAATATCGTGAGTTTCGCCGGCGACTGGTCCTTGCGCAGACCGGCGATCCATGTCATCACGGCCGACATCGCGTAGGCCACCAGGGCCAGCAGAATCAGCAGTTTTGCTTCCGTGGAAGGCATGTCTATCGACCTTTGAGCCGCCAATGCAGCCCGCCGTGGCGGGTTGCGGCCTGAAATCCGGATCCGAGTGCCGACCGTGTGTTACGTCTGCTACTCAACGTTCAAGAATCCTCGGGGCCTTGAAGAAACCTGTGGAGTTTGTCCCGCACGGCCCGCGGGCCGTCGGACAGAAACTCCAGGTAGGTATCGTCCGAAACGAGCAGCTTCATGACCCTCATTCGCCCGTGACTGTCATCCGGCAGCGCGGCCCGCACGTCCGCTCGGAGGCTTTCCAGCACGGCCGCGAACTCGCCGATGCGCTGCGGCAGGTGCTCGGTAATGCGCCTCCTCAGCCAGGCCGCCAGGCCCGGCGACGAGCCCCCGCTGCCGATGGCCAGCACGACGTCGCCGTCTCGCAGGACCGACGCGGCGTAGAAGTCGCACTCGCCCGGCACGTCGGCGACGTTAACCATCGCGCCGATCCCGCGGGCGTCGGCGGCGATACGGGTGTTCAGCTCCGGCTGGTCCGTGCAGGCCAGCACCAGCGTGGCCCCGGCGAGCATCTCCCGGCGGTACGGCGCCATGCGGACCTCGACGCCCTCGCCCAGTGCCTCGGCCTCGACCTGCCGGGCCACCAGCAGCACCTTCGCCTGGGCCTCGCGGAGGCCTTCGACCTTGCGAAGGCCCACCGCCCCGGCCCCAACGACCACCGCAAGCTTGCCGCGAAGGTCCAACATGATCGGATATGTCTTCATGGTAAGCTCCGAAACGCCCATCATAACCAAAACAGGCAGACAATGACCAAATCACAGACAGACAATGACCAAATCACAAGCACCAAAATTCAAACAAGGACCAAATGGAAAAAAGCTCCAAATCACAAGCACCAAAATTCAAACAAGACGCCTCCCTCACAAGTTGAGCTTCATGCGGCAAGAAGAACTGGCGTTGGGGGCAATCGGCGCGGGATTTGTCGCCGGTGAGCGTTTGGAAGCCCATCGAGGGGGCCGAGCCGGCAAAAACGCACGACGGCGC
>JAUWQU010000338.1 GCA_030610965.1 Phycisphaerae bacterium | reverse complement strand
CCGGGCGGTGCTGGCGGGCGGACGGGCTGCAAGTGGCGTATCTGCTGGCCGGGTCGAAGGACGGCATGGCCGAGGAAGATATCCGCCACCGGCTCGGGGCGGCCTACTTCAACTGGGCTCTTACGCCGGCCCAGCAGTCCGGCGGCGGGCTCAGCCGCAGTGCAAAGCGCAGCCATACCGCCGTGACCTACGCCTGCAAAGGCACCGCCCTGTGGCGCGCCGAAAGCGACTTGCGAAACTATGCCTCCTCCCGCGTGACCGGTCCGGCCGGCGTGTTGTATGAGGGCCGCGGCTTCGCCATCCACCACCTTTCGCCTTCGCCCGACGGCAGGCATCTCGCGTGGGTGGAGGTCCCCGGGCGCAAGCGCCGACAACGCGGCGCGGGTGGCGCGGCGGCGAGGGAAGCGGCCGCCCGGGCGGCCGCCCGGGCCGGCGTCAAGGACAAGGCCGACCCGCCGCCGACCGCCGACCCGTCGGTCGTCATCGCGGACACAAAGACGCGCAAGGTCGTGCGGCGGATTCCCCTGTCGATGAGCATCGCCGTTCCGCTCGTCTGGGCGGCCGGGGGCGACGTCCTCTGCTACGGCGACGTGGTGACTATCGGCCGGATCCAGCGCCGGGAGATCAAGGCGCTGACTCTGGCGACGGGGGATTCCAAGTTGATCGTTCGCGACGCCAAGGCCGTGGGCGTGCTCGGCGGCTGGCTCGTCTGCAACCGCGGGCCGGCGTGCACACAGACGGTGATGATGGGCAGCAGCTACGCCCCGCCGCCGGGGACCGACCCCCGTCCCCGGACCGACGCGATCGTCCTGTGCGACCTCGACAAACAAGCCGAGCCCATTGGGCTGCGGACCGGCGCGTTCGCCCAGCAGGTCGTCGGCGACGCCCTGATCTACGCCGAAGAGAACGGCTCCGACGTGATCGTCTGGAAAGCGAAGCTCGCCAGCGGCCAGCCAGACTGACGGGTCGGCTCGTTGCCTCATTCGGTCGGCGTCAGGAGGGCTCGGGCACGTAGCGCGCGGCAGAAGTTGTTGCCTATGAATCCTGCTGAACTCCGGCTGGTGGCATGCCGCATGGCGCGACGCCTAATGTCGCTGTGTTTCCGGCCTCTCGGGAGCATGCCTCCGCAGACAGCCGCGGAAACATGGCACCGCGAACGGCGGGACGAGTGAAACCACGCCACCGGCCGAACGACGCGTCCAACCTCACTGATGACGCGGAGGTGGTCGGCCGACCAGTCCAGCGTGAACAGGTGCGGAAAGTACGTCTCGCAGAAGAACCCACCTTCGCTGAAGCTACGGCGGGCAGGCTTGAAGTCCCGGTCCGCGATTAGCGGCAGACCGCCGATGTCCTGCCCGGCCAGCGTGACCGCGGCCGACCGGGCCTTGGCGCGGGCCTTGACCTTGTCGTAGGCGTGGGCGGCGTGTTGTCGCTTGGAAGTCGCAGGCATCGCTGGTACTATTGTCGCGGGTTGTCAAGAACGTTTGTACGGATGTCGCACCAACGGGGCTAGAAGAATGAATAACATGCTTCGTACACGGGAAGAGGAAATCCAAGATGCCTCAATTCAGAGGCCCCACTTGATGATATTGGGCGCCGGGGCAAGCGTGGCCGCATTCCCGCAAGGGGATCGAAACAAGAAGAAACTGCCCGTCATGCATAATCTCGTGGAAACCATCGGGCTTGCCGACCTGCTTTCAGATGCCGGCGTAGCTTTCGAAGGTCGTAATTTCGAAGACATCTATTCATCTATCTGCGGTGTTCCAGCACACGTTGGATTGACGAGCGCCATTGATGGCCGTGTTGCTGAATACTTCCGACAGCTCGCGCTGCCAGATTGCCCGACAATCTACGACTATCTGGTTCTTTGTCTGCGAGAGAAGGACGTTATAGCCACTTTCAACTGGGATCCATTCCTTTGGCTGGCCTGTGCCCGCAACTATTGGCACGCGAAACCACCGACGGTTATCTTCCTCCACGGATGCGCTATAGTGGGGTTCTGTAGGGAGCACAAGCCCATTTCGATGGGGCAGATGGGCCGCACTTGTGGTAAGTGTGGTAAGCCATACTTGCCTAGGCGGCTGCTCTTCCCTATGGGAAACAAGAACTACACAGATGATCCGTGCATAGCAGCTCAATGGAAGACTATGAAAAGCGTGCTGGAGGATGCTTCACTCTTGACAGTCTTTGGATACGGGGCTCCGGTTACGGATGCCGCGGCTGTGGATCTGATGAGCCAAGCGTGGGGCAGTCCCCATCAACGTGTTATGGAGGAAATAGAAATAATAGATATTGTGTGTGAAGAACAGCTTGTCAAAAGGTGGGACCGGTTCATACACAGCCATCATTACCGAGTTTTAACCCCAGCACGAGTCGGCGAGACTTCCACGGATTTTTTCGGATCTCTCGTAGCGAAGCATCCGAGGCGATCCTGTGAAGCAATGTTTCATCAGAACATTGAAGCGGAGTTCATAGAGGACAATCCTGTGCCAATATGCGGGACTTTCGATGAACTTTGGAAGTGGTTTGAGCCTCTTTGGTTAGCTGAGCGCCAGAAATAGTGGGGATTCACTCATGTAGGGGTGTTCCGCAGGTGCTTCTCCGCCGCATCCAGCAGCAAACCGAAGGCCGTGGCGGTGTTCTTGATGCCGGCCTGGGCCTTGGCGGCGGTCAGGGCGTCGAGGAACCAGGGCTGACTCCCTCAGCGGGTCCAGGAATGGCGGGTTCAGCTTGCCGAGAACCACGTCGTCGAGGCCCGAGTCTTTGGCAAGAGACCTTCAGGGCCACGTCTACGTATTGACCGGAGAATGCCGGTTTCGTTGGGCCTGCTGGCGGCAGGGCGGTTGAAGTTATGTCGCGGCCGTTGTTGGCCGGTTTGGGCGGGGCTTTCCGCATTCGGGGCGATTTGGCTGCAAATCGGACATGTCCTCTAGCATCATGGGTACCCGTCGGGTAATACCGACGCAACGGAGAGGCCGATGACCGCTGTTCAGAACGCCGCCTGGCTTTGGATAATCGTGTTTTCGGGGGCCTCGGCTTCGGCTGCCGGCCCGGCCGTCACGGCAGGGCAGATCGAAGCCGACTGGCTGCGACAGGCAGAGCTTAGCGTGTCGCGGGCTGGCGCGGCCCGGCCGGGCGGGCAGGGGAAGGTCACCGCCCAGCAGGATGCAGCCGGGGCGGTGGACGGGCGCATCGACGGGCGGTGGGGGTTCCACACGGCCAATGAGGATCAGCCGTGGTGGCAGGTGGACCTGGGCGGGTCGGCCCCGCTGGATCGCGTGGCGCTCTACAACCGCTGCGACAAAGCCATGGCCTCGCGGAACGACCGAATACTCGTGCTGCTGAGTGAGGACGGCAAGGCCTTCAAGCGGGCCTACCAGCACGACGGCGGGACGTTCTTGGGCTATGCCGACAAGAAACCCCTGGTCGTCAAGCTCAACGGCTTGAAGGGCCGGTTCCTGCGGCTGCAATTGCCCGGCAAGTCATATTTCCACCTCGACGAGGTGCAGGTATTCGCGACGGGCCGGCCCGAGAACATCGCGCTGGGCCGGCCTGCTATGCAGAGCAGCGTCAGTCCGGGGTCGGCGTCGGTGGCCAAGCCGGCCGCGGCGGCGACGGCGACGCGGCCGCCGTCGGAGTATGGCACCGTGCGGGTCGTCCTTCGCGGCCTGGCGCTGGCGGCGGACCTGGAGGGCCGCGGCGCGAACGTGGACCCACACGTCGATGCACTAGCCCGGATCGCGAAGCGCCTGGAGGGCTTTGCCTCCGACGCCCCGGCCGAGCCCCGGCGAGCACTGTACCTGCGGACCCGGTCGGCCGTGCGGAAGATGGCGCTGGCAAATCCGCTGCTGGACTTCGAGGAAATCCTCTTCACCAAGCGGGCGCCTGGGATGTTCCCGCACGCCTCGGATCAATACTACGGCTGGTGGTCGCGCGGCGGGGGCGGGCTGTACGTGTTGTCCGGCTTCAAGGGCGACGAGCCCGCCGTCCGATGCCTCACCACTAACTGGCCGACGGGAAACTTCCTCCGGCCGGACTTGTCGTATGACGGCAAGAAGGTGCTGTTCGCTTACTGCAAGCACTACCCGCACGTCGCCGGCGTGCGCGACAAGACAAAGAAGGATGAGCTTCCCGAAGATGCGTTCTATCACCTCTACGAGATGAACCTGGACGGTACGGGGGTCCGGCGGCTGACCTCGGGGCGATACGACGACTTCGACGGCCGGTACCTGCCCGGCGGGGGCACCGTGTTCCTCTCGACGCGGAAGGGCACGGCCCTGCAGGCAGGCAAGCGCAGCGCGGCGGCCACCACCGTCTCGACCCAGCCGGACAGCTACGTCCGTTGCGGCGGGGGCAACCATCGCCCGGTAGCCATCTTTACTCTCCACCGGATAGACGCCGATGGCGGGGCCATGCGGGCGATCTCGGCCTTCGAGAGCTTCGAGTGGACGCCGGCGGTCATCAGCGACGGGCGAATCGCCTATGCCCGCTGGGACTACATCGACCGGTTCAACGGGCCGTTCTTCAGCCTCTGGTCCACCAATCCCGACGGGACCAACGCGCGATTGATCTACGGCAACTACACCAAGAAGCCCCAGTGTACATTCGAGCCAAGGGCCATCCCCAATTCGCGGAAACTGATCCTCACCGCCAGCGCCCACCACTCGATCACCGGCGGGTCGCTGCTGCTGCTGGACCGCGATCGGGGCGACGAGTTCGAGCCCCCCCTTACTCGGCTGACGCCCGAGGTGCCGATGCCCGAAACCGAAGGCTGGCCGGACACCTACTACGCCAATCCCTGGCCGCTGTCGGAAAGGCACTTTCTGGTAGCCTGGTCCGATCGGCCCCTGCCCAAGCACAGGCTGATGGCTCCGGACCATCCACAGAACCCCCGCAACGGACTGGGCATCTACCTGTACGACGCGATGGGGAACCTCAACCTGCTGTATCGCGACCCGGAGATATCCAGCATGTACCCGATCCCCGTCCGGCGGCGGCCCCGGCCACCGGTGAGCCCGGACCTGGTCGAATGGGACGGGCCCCAGGAAGGTGCGTTTCTCCTGCAGGACGTCTATAACGGCCTGGCCGGCGTCAAACGCGGCAGCATCGCACGGCTGCGAGTTATCGCCGTGCCGCCGAAGGTGCAGCCGAGCATGAACCGCCCCGTGCTGGGAGTCTCGCGCGAGGATCCGGGCAAGTTCATCCTGGGCACCGTCCCGGTCGAGTCGGATGGTTCGGCCTTCTTCCGCGTGCCCTCGGGCATGCCCGTGCTCTTTCAGGCGCTCGACCGCGAGGGGCTGGCCGTGCAAACCATGCGCAGCCTGACGTACGTGCAGCCGAACC
>JAUWQU010000206.1 GCA_030610965.1 Phycisphaerae bacterium | reverse complement strand
TCCGCTAACAACTCGCCGCCAGTAATGCAGAGGAAGCTTGAATCGTGTTCCGCATGAAGGCCGTCAGCCTGGACATATTCTTCGACCCCGACCGCGTCAAGCGGGCGGGCGGCGCCCAGGGAACCTTGGCCAAGTCGAGCGACGGAAGCTTTTGCTTCGATACCCGCGACGGTATCCTGCGGTTCTACAATAGGCGCCGTCGGCGGCTTTTGGTGCGGGCGGCGGCCAGACGTTTGCCCCTAAGACCTAAGATCTAAGAGCTATGACCTTCTTCTAGTAACACGCAACCAGCAGCAGGAAAGGGCTATCGACATGCCAGGATGCAAGCAGACCGTCACGCGCCGGTCGTTCCTGAGAGGCGCTGCCGCCGCGGCCGCGGCTTTCACCATCGTGCCGCGATACGTGCTGGGCGGCGCCGGGTACACGCCCCCGAGCGACAATATCACCCACGCGGTAGTCGGCATCGGCGGGATGGGCCGGGGGCACGTCAACATGGTCAACGGGGACAAGCAGAGCCGCCTGATCGCCGTCTGCGACGTGGACCAGAGCCACCTTGCGGCCGGGCTGAAGATGGCCCCGCAAGGCTGCAAGGGTTACGCGGACTTCCGCGAGGTCTTCGACCGCGGCGACATCGACGTGGCCCACATCGTCACCCCGCCTCACTGGCACGCGCTGATGAGCGTCGCGGCCGCCGAGGCCGGCATGGACGTATGGTGCGAGAAGCCCATGACCCGCACCATCGCCGAAGGCCAGAAGGTTATCGACGCCATCCAGCGAAACGGGCGGGTATTCCGGCTCAACACGTGGTTCCGCTTCCAGGGCGGCCTGTACGGCTTCGGCTCGACGGCCAAGCCGATCAAGCAACTCGTCGCCTCGGGCCTGCTAGGCTGGCCTCTGACGGTCCGTGTCAGCCCGTTCACGGGCTTCAACTGGAAGGTGAGGGCCTGGTCCGGCCGGACCAACATCGCCCCCGAGCCCGTCCCGGCCGGGTTCGACTACGACCGCTGGCTTGGCCCGGCCCCGTACAAACCGTATTTCCGACACCGCACGCACGGCAGCTTCCGCGGCTACTGGGACTACGACGGCGGCGGCCTGGCCGACATGGGCCAGCACTACCTCGACGCCGTGCAGTACATCATCGACAAGGACCACACCTCCCCCGTCGAGATCGAGGCCTACGCGCCCTGGCCGACCCACCCCGACGCCTGCGGGCCGTGGGGGCAGATCACCATGACCTACGACGACGGATGCAGGATCATCCTGGAATCCGGCGAATGGGGCAAGACCGACACCAGGGACAAGCCATACATCGAAGGGCCCAAGGGCAAGCTCTACAGGGGCTTCAAGACCGACCCGCCCGAGTTGGCCGCGATGGTCAGCCAACTGCCCGAGCCCGAGCCGATGATAACCAACTTCATGGACTCGGTCCGAACGCGGAAAAAGTTCGCCCTCAACGAGGTCAACGGCAACCGAAGCAACATGCTGGTCCACCTGGCGAACGCCGCCATACGCACCGGCCGAAAGCTGCGGTTCGACCCCGTCGCACAACGATTCATCAACGATGAAGGCGCCAACCGCCTGGCCGACCAGCCCATGCGGGCGCCGTGGCGCCTGGCATGAAAGAAGCAGACGGCGGAACCGAGAATCGGAAACAAAGGCTGTTGAGGCCTGCTCGCTTCAGCGAGCGGGGAAAGACAGAGAAATAAAGATGAGAACTCCAATGAACGAATCAGATGATCGCATGGGCCACCATCGTAAAAGTCGGGGCGCAATAGCCCAAGTGCTGCCAGCGACACTTGTCGTCGTGGCGATGGTAATGGCGATTGCCGCCGCGCCCGCGGCCTTGGCCCAGAGCAAGGTCGCAGACATCGTCGCCAAAATGCCTGCCTACGACTCCGCCACGGGCCAGCCGATGCTCGATGAGATACTCAAGCTCGCCCCTGACGGGTTGAAGGAACTGTGCTCGCTGGTGACCCCGCCGCAGAAGACCGACGATGCCGGCGCGCGATACGCCGTGCATGGGCTGGTGCTCTACACGAAGCGCCCGGGCGGCCAGGCCGACCGGGCAAAGGTCGAGAAGGCCCTGCTCGACGCCCTGGCCGCGGCCAAGGATGCGGACCTGAAGGTCTTCTTCATCGAGCAATTGCAGCTTGGCGGCTCCGACGCCGCGGTGGACGCCATTGGCGCCCTGCTGGGCGAAGAGCGTTTCTGCGACCCGGCCGCCCAGGCACTGACACGCATAGGCACACCGCGATGCGTCGAGCTGATCCGAAACGCCCTGCCCGATGCCAAGGGCAAGCGCCTGGTGACGATCGTCCAGGCTCTCGGCGCCCTGGCCGATAAACTGTCGGTCAAGACCATACTGCCGTACGCGGCCGACAAGGACCAGACACTGCGACGCACCGCGTGGTTCTCCCTGGCCAACATCGGCGATGCCTCGGCCGTCGGCGCCCTAAAGGCCGCTGCCAACAGCACCGGCAGGTACGAGCGTGCCCTCGGCACGAAGTATTACCTGCTCCTGGCGAGTCGGCTTGCCGAGGGCGGCGAGAAGGGCGAGGCCGAAGGAATCTGCCTCGAGTTGCTCGATACCCGCACGGACCCCGCCGACGGCAACGTCGTCTGCGCAGCGCTGTACGTACTACAAGAGGCCGTCGGCGACAAGGCGGCCGGTGAGCTGCTGGCGGCCTTGGAGGGCAAAAACGCCTACGTCCGCGAGGCGGCGATGGAGATTCTCCCGCGCGTCAAGAGCCCGGCGGTTACGAAGAAGCTGATCGACAAGGCCTCCGCCGCAACCGGCGCCACAAAGGTTGCCTTGATCAGCGTCCTGGGCCAGTGCGGCGACAAGGCCGCCGTTCCGGTCGTGATGGCGGCGATGGACGACAAGGACCCTGCCGTGGCCGCCGCGGCGATGCAGGCCGCGGCCAGGCTGGCGCCCGGTGATGTCTTGAAGCTCCTTACAGCGAGGATGAAGTCCACCGACCCCGCCCCGATCGCCGCGGCCAAGAGCGTTCTGGCCGGGCTGAAGGCGGACGGCTTCGACAAAACCGTCGCAGCCGCAATGGCTGATGCGTCAGCGCCCGGCAAGGCTGCACTGCTGGGCCTGCTCGCCGCGCGGGGCGCAACGGCGCAGTCCAAGGTCGTCTTCGGCGCCCTGGAAGATTCCGACCAGTCCGTACGCGCAGCCGCCGCCAGGGCACTGGCGACCGTGACGGTCCCGGCCGACATCGGCCGCGTGTTGGCACAGATGCTCGCCGCAACCGACGCCGGCCAGCAGGCCGCCATACAGGGCGTCGTGGTATCGCTCGCCCGCAAGGGCCCCGGCCCCGGGTGCGTCCTGGAGGCACTGGCCAAGGCCGACGCCAAGCAACGCCCGCTGCTGCTGGGCACGCTGGCACGCATCGGCGGCGCCGACGGCCTGGCGATCGTGATGAAGGACCTCGCCTCCGGAGACGCTGGAACCACCGACGCCGCCGCACGCGCCTTGGCCGACTGGCAGGGGCCCGAGGCCATCGAGCCGCTCCTGAAGCTCGCAGGCCACACCGACAACAAGGTCCATCACGTGCTGGCCCTGCGAGGCATCGTCCGGCTTGTCGGGCGTGACGCGAATCTCCCGGCCGACAAGGCAGTCGCGATCCTGGGCAAGGCCCTCGCCGCGGCCAAGCAGCCTGCCGAGAAGGGCCTCGTCATCGGCGCGTTGGGCGGCATTCGCAGCACCGCCGCCCTGAAGCTGGTGGCTGGCTGCCTGGACGACGCGGCGCTTCGCGAAGTCGCCGCGGCCGCGGCCGTCAAGATCGCATGCCCCGCCCGGCGCCAAAAGGGCCTGACCGGCCCGGCCGTGCGGAAGGCGCTCGGCAAGGTCGTCTCCGTCAGCAAGAACGCCCGCGCCGTGGAGCAGGCCAGGAAATACCTCAAGTCCATGCCCGCGGGCAAATAACCAATCGTCATAAAACCCGGAAAAGGAGACCAATAATGAATCGGCAATTGAAGACTTACATATCGTTTGCGACAGTGCTGTGCTTGACCGCCTTGGCCGTGGCGGCCAAGCCCGCCAAGCTTGCCCCCCTGCCCGCGCCGGACGCCGAGGGCTTCATCAGCCTCTTTAACGGCAAGGACCTCACCGGCTGGGTCGGCGCCGTCACCGGCTACGGCGTCGAAGACGGCGCGATCGTCTGCAAACCCAAGGGCGGCGGGAACCTCTACACCGCCCATCAGTTCGGCGACTTCATCTTCCGGTTCGAGTTCAAGCTCGCACCCGGGGCCAACAACGGTATCGCCATCCGCGCGCCGCTGAAGGGCAACGCCGCCTACGCGGCAATGGAGATACAGGTCATCGACGACCTCGACAAGAGGTGGGCCAACCTCCAGCCGTGGCAGGTGCATGGCAGCATCTACCACCTCGTGGCCGCCAAGAAGGGCCATCTCAAGCCCGCCGGCGAGTGGAATACCCAGGAGATCCGCGCCGTCGGCACCAAGATCACCGTCGTGCTCAACGGCGTGACGATCGTCGACGCCGACCTCGACGAGGTCCGCAAGACCGTCGATCCCAAGATCGTCGCAAGGCATCCGGGCATCGACCGTATGATCGGGCACATCGGCTTCCTCGGCCACGGCGACCGCGTCGAGTTCCGCAATCTGCGCGTCAAGCCGCTGCCGCCATACGAGGCCGGGCCGCACAACGAGCCGCCGGCGGGCTTCCGGGCCCTGTTCAACGGCAAGGACCTCGCCGGCTGGAAGGGCCTGGTCGCCAACCCCAAGAAGCGCGCGGAAATGTCGCCCGAGCAACTCGCGGCCGAGCAGAAAAAGGCCGACGAGTCGATGAACCAGCACTGGAAGGCCGAAGGCGACGCGCTGGTCTTCGACGGCGGGGGCAAGGCGCTCTGCACAGCGAAGGACTACGGCGACTTCGAGATGTACGTCGACTGGAAGATTCATAAAGGCGGCGACAGCGGGATCTACCTGCGCGGCTCACCTCAGGTGCAGATATGGCAGCGGCCCGAGGGTTCCGGCGGCCTGTACAACAACCAGAAGAACCCCCGCAAGCCGCTGGTCAGCGCCGACAACCCGCCCATGCAGTGGAACCGCTTCCGCATCAAGATGATCGGCGACCGCGTGTGGGTCTGGCTAAACGGCGTGAAGGTGGTGGATAACACCGTCATGGAAAACTACTGGGAGCGCGGCAAGCCCATGTACCCCACCGGCCAGATCGAGCTCCAGAACCACGGTTCGACGCTCTGGTTCCGCAACATCTACATCCGCGAGATCCCGGCCGGGGAGACCGGGGGAAAGTAATCGCCCCCAGTCGGTCGGGCCGATGACGTTCGAGCCCCTTGCACCTGTTTGCCGATGAATATGCAGACGAGTGCAAGGGGCTCTTTTGTTGGCGGCCGGCGGCCAGGACCGGCATAAGAATAAGGATCACCGCAATGGAACCGACTGTGCTTCAGCCGCAACGGAAGGGATGGTGGGCTCGCAATTGGAAGTGGTTCGTGCCGGTCGGGTGCCTGTCGAGTCTGGCGCTTGTTGTCGGCGTGATCGTGTTGTTCATCTCGCTGATCTGCGGCGTGATGAAGTCCTCCGACGCCTACAAGCAGGCCATGGTCGCCGTCAGGGCGAACGTAGAGGTCGTGGCCAACCTCGGCACGCCCATCGAGGAAGGAACATTTGTGTCCGGCAATGTCAGTGTGAGCAACGGATCCGGACAAGCCGAGTTGGCCATTCCCGTATCGGGGCCGCTCGGCACGGGCACCGTCTACGTCGAGGCCACGAAGTCCGCCGGACAGTGGACATTCGATGAGCTGGTCGTTGAGATCGACGACACGCGACATCGGATCGACCTGCTCGAAGATGACTCCCCGTAACCAGATGGCCGTTGGCCTGCCGGCCCGGGCGGGCGAACTTTTCACCACCGCCGCCGTCGCTTGCCGCCGCGGCGCCTGTATCGGCGGCGGATGTTATCGAGCGTGGGCACGTGCGGCGTAAACGGCACCTCCGGCGGCGCGGGCACATCCAGGGCGTTGACCTCGGCGAAGGGGGTCTGCTCGAGCTTGAGGTTGTAGGCCATCGGCATGAGCGTGGCCAGGTTCACCACGTCCAGCGCGTTGTAGGCCAGCAGCGTGTCCAGGGCCCGCTTGTTGCCCTTGAGGTACTCCTGCCACAAAAGCACCGCGAAGTATCCGTCCATGTCGCTGAGGCCCTCGCGGTCCAGACCCAGTGCCCGTTCGCAACCCTTGAGCCCGCCGCGAAAGCCCAGGCTGGCAAGCACGAAGCGAAGGTCGATGTGCGCCTGGCCCAGAGGGCAGCCAAGTTCGGCCCGCACATACGGCACGTCGAAGCTCTTGCCGTTGTACGTCACCAGCAGGCGGTAGTCGGCCACGTCGCGAGCGAAATCCGCAAGGTTGCGCCCGTGAACGTAATGCCGCAATCTCAGGCCGTCGTAAAGGACGATCGTAGTTATGTGGTCGTCGCCAAGGCCCAGGCCGGTCGTCTCGATGTCGAAGTACGCCACCGACCTGTCGAAGTGAGGGAACAGCCGCCAGTGATGACGCGAGGCAAGCCGCTGCTGGAAGTATTCCAACCGCCCGGCCGAGAGATTCTCGACCGAGTCGGCCAGGTCCGCCAGCAGCAGTTCGCACTTCGCCGACGAAAGCGGCAGGCTCTCGGCCGCGAGGGCGTCTCGCCACGTGCTGATCCCGCAGGCCCACAATTCGCGCTCGGCCTGAAGCCCAATCCTTGGGATGTGACAAAACGTATTCTCCAACATGCCCCGATTCTAACAGACCCCGGCCAATTAGCGGAACGTTTTCGGGGACCTGCCTGGGAGGGGCGACCTTCCTTCCTGGCGGCCTGCGTTTTGCTCGGCCG
>JAUWQU010000747.1 GCA_030610965.1 Phycisphaerae bacterium | reverse complement strand
CTCCCCCGCCGCCCCGTCGAACCCGGCCGGCTTGCCGGCGGCGGGGTCGTCGGATATGGCTGCGACCTGGCCCGCGCGGAACGATGCGACGTACGACCACCGCCCCGGCGTCTCGGGCACGAAGTGAACCCGCCACTTGTTGCCCTTGGCCGCGCCCGTCTCGCCCGCCCTGCCGTCGGCGGCGTAGTACCCGAGGACGACAACCTTCCGCTCGCCCTGAACGAACGTCACGCACAGGCGATAGTCCGTGAAAGGGTTGGGCGTCGCGTCCTCGGCCGAGGCCGGGCCGTCGAACGTGATCGTCACGTTATGCCACTGCTTGAGCTGGCCTGAGACGGCCCCAGTGGCCGCGGCGGCAAGGCCCGCGCCGCAGAAGGCCATCAAAACGACTGCCGCAATTGCCCCAACCGCTCGTCCACCGCTATCGCGCATCGATCGTCTCCACAAGGGAAAGAACCTTCGTATCCGGCACCAGGACACTCACTGCATTTCCGGCCTCACGTCCACCCAGTCTCCGCCGTTTGAGTAGGCGGATTCGTACATCGCATCCAGTATCGCCCGCGTCCGACGCCCGGCGCGCCCGGGGGCGGTAAGCGGCTCGCCCGCTCGCACTGCCGCTGCAAAGTTCTCGGCCGCGCAGAGATGCACGCTTTCGGCCGGGTCGGGCGGCGCGTCCGTCCAGGCGCCGTCGATGTAGTACTTGGCCATCACCTTATCGTACGGCCCGCCGGAGCCGTAGCAGTAGGCGCCTCTATCACCCTCCAGTTCCAGGTGTAGGTACCACGTCGGCTGCGGGTAGCTCGTCGTGGCGAAGAAGTTGATGACCGTTCCGTCCTCGTACAGCCACACGGCCGAGCCGTAGTCCTCGGCCTCGATTTCGTGGTTCTGCGTCCAGACGTTGCACCGCACGCGGGCCGGGGCGCCCAGGCAGAAGGCCAGTTCGTCGATGTGGTGGATTGCCTGGTTGCTGAGCACTCCGCCGCCGTCGAGCTTTCGCGTGCCGCGCCATGCGCCGTTGGCGTGAAAGTATTCCATGTCGCGCCGGATTTTCAGCGAGCAGTTGCCGCTGAGCAGCCTGCCGAAGCGGCCGGCGGCGACGGCGGCCCGTAGCGAGCGCACCTGGGTATTATACCGGCGGTCGAAGTCCACGCCGAGCAGCAGGCCCTTGCTCTCGGCCAGGCGTATCATGCGGTCGCAGGCCTCGACGGACGCCTCCATCGGCTTGGTGCACAGCACGTGCTTGCCGGCTTCGAGGGCCTGGCAGGCGACCGCGCCGTGGTTGCCCGTCTCGGTCAGGACATAGACGACCTCGACGCTCTCGTCGTCCAGCCATGGCGCCAGGTCCAGCGTGTGCGGCACGGAATAGGCCTCGCTGCTGCGTTTTGCCCTCTCCTCGACGCGGTCGCAAACGCCCACGAGCTTGCAGCCGGGCGATTCCTTGACGGCCTTTGCCCGGACGTGCCCCATGCCAAGGCCGACGATCACGAAGCCAACGGGGTTATCGTGCCAAGGCTGCGGCGGGCGCGGAGCCCTGGCGGCGGGCTTGTCGGACAGCCCGCCCGGCGCGGCCGTCGGCCAGGCCTTCTTGACGACCTCGACCACTCGTAGTGACATTTCCTGGTCGCTGTAGTTTTCCGGGTCCGGGTTGTGGGTCTCGACGGCGACGCTGCCGGCCACCCCGGCTGCGGCGCAGACGTGCAGGATCTTCTCGTACGGTATCGAGCAATCGTCGTAGCCCGCGACGGCCTTGACGGCCTTGACGTGCAGCAGTTTGGCTCGCTTGGCCATGCGGCGGATGTAGGCGTCCTCGTCAGCCAGACGCTCGGGGCAGTTCCACGTGTTGCTGACGTCCCAGGCCAGGCCCCAGGAGGGCTCGCCGAGGCCATCGAGGAAGGCGAAGACCTCCTCGGGCGCCGTGCCGCAGTTCTCGAACGCCATCGTCAGCCCGGCCTGCTTGGCGCGCCGGGCCAGCGGTGCGAACATCTCATGCACCTTGGCCATCTGGTCCGGCAGATCCCCAAGCCGGCCTCGGGTATCGTCTTTCGGCTGCCAGTAGAAGAACGCTCGCACCAGCCGGCAGTCCAGCGCGTCGGCGGCGCGGATGATGCCTTCGAGCTTCTCGGCTTCGGATTGTTGGCGGGCCGCGTCCGGCAGGTGAACCTTGGCCAGCGATGTCTGAAGGCAGCCTGTCTTCATGCCATGGTCGTCGAGCAGCTTCCGCAGTTCGCCCAGCCGCTCGGGCGGAACGGACTCGATGCCGCAACCGAATACCTTCGCGCGAAGGTCCACGTGCCTCAGGCCCCAGCCCCGAAGAACGGGCAGGGCCTCGCCAATGTCCTTGCTGAGCTCGTCTGTGAAGATCGACAGAAACATGCGGTTTCCTCTTGCGGGTAAAGTAGGTCAGAGATCGTGGGTTTCAGGGAAAAACTATAGTCCTGGTTTCGGGCCTTCACTTGTTTGCGTACGGCAATCAGAGAGCCTACGCCTGGCCGGTCGGGAAGGCAAGCCACTTGCGATTCGCATGGCGCATGGAAAACGGGCGAGGCGCGGGAATCTGCACCCGTGCCGCGCCCGTGAATTATGCCGTGTGCCGCAGCGCAGCCGGCCTCTCGCGGCGGCTGAGTCAGTCCGTGTGGAAGTACTTGAGTTGCCCGGCCTCGTTTTTCATCTGCTTGACCTGGGAGTACGTCAGCGTCTTGACGTCGCCGCTGGCCATAAGGAAACCGCACCGGCCTAGTTGGGCTCGCGCTTCCTGGTCCCACTTCCGGACGTG
>JAUWQU010000100.1 GCA_030610965.1 Phycisphaerae bacterium | reverse complement strand
CGCCCGCAGGCGCGTCTGCTCGCACAGGAAGTCGGCGGCGAGCAGTCGTGGGGTGTCCGGGCCGTCGCCGTCGGCCTTGATGTCGATGCCGAAGGGCGTAAGGTCCGGCCACTGCACCCACTTGGCGTTTTCGGGCAGCTCGATAATCTGGAACTCGTGGTCCTCGACCTCACCATCGCTGGCCGGGCCGGTCGGCGGCAGGGCGGTCACCTGGCTGTTGACGCGGAAGCGCCCGAACGTCTGGCCGATCACGGCCGTCGGGGGCACCGGGAACGTCAGGACGTTCGACCCGTGCGGCAGCCAGCCGGAGTGGATCGACTCGGCCAGTTGCCACGTCATGTCGCCGTTGAAGTCGATCCAGGCGTCGAGGAACGCCCTGCCCGCGCCGCTACCGCCGGCGCCGTCGTTGATCGTGACGATCACCGCGCCGCCGTTGCCCGGCGCGAGCGGGGAGACGACCACGCCGTCTTCGTCATCGTTGGAGATCGGGTTGTTGTCGTCGCCCAGTGCGTTGGGGTCCGGCTGGCCGTTCGCCTCGCCGTCCGGCTTGTCCGTGTCGTCGCCCAGCCACGGGCCGCCGATGATGTGGCTGGCGCCGTTGTTGCCCGCCCGCGTCGGGTAGCCGGGGGCAAGCGGGCTGTCCGGCGCGTCGCCGAAGTCCAACTCGTCCTGCGGGGCCTCTTCGATCCAGACCTCGTAGTCCTCGACCTCGCCGTCGTCGGCCGCGCCCTTCGGGCCCAGATTGCCCACCGTGTTGATCCGGAAGCGGGCGAACGTCTGGCCCACCACCGAGCCGACCGGCGGGGTCACGTTCACGCCGTAGAGCCCATCGGCCAGCGGGCCGGCTTGTACAATCTTCTCCCCGACAACGTCCCCCCAGATCTGGTTGCCGTTCCAGTCGATCCACGCGTCGACAAAGGCGCCGTTGACCGGCGCGCCGCTGACATCGAACATGATGACGGCCGGCTGCCCCACCGTCAGGTCCGGAATCTGCACGCCGTCCTCGTCGTCGTTGCCGTCGTTGTCGTCGCCCAAGGCGTTGGGGTCCGGCTGACCGTCGGGCTCGCCGTCCGGCTTGTCCGTGTCGTCGCCCAGCCAAGGCCCGCCGATGATATGGCTGGCGCCGTTGTTGCCCGCCAGCGTCGGGTAGCCGGGGGCAAGCGGGCTGTCCGGCGCGTCGCCGAAGTCCATCTCCGACGAGTTGAAGGACTCATAGAGGCCCTGAAGAAGCGCCTGTCCGCTCTCGTCCACGCCCGATAGCAGGAGCCGCGGCTCCAAGACCTCGAAAGACGGCAAACGTGAAGAGGGATCAAGTGTCGATGACATCGCATTGCTCCTTTCCATCGCGTCACTACAGTGAACGTGCAATCCACCTTTGTAGTCGATACCAGTCTTCTCAGACGGCTCAAGCAAGACATGCGCGTCTCGGCCAGGTAGATAGACCGCCCGCCAAGACACCAATGTGCTAAATTGTACCGGGCGAATCGGCATGAGCCAAACCGGTAATTGGAATAAAAGTACCCCCGGTTTAACGAGAATGCGCCGAAACTGATATGACCGAAAGACTTGGACATCCTCGCACAGGCATCAGTCACCCCGCTGTTCCGGGAGTCCCCCAATGGGACACTTGGGGAACATTCGCCTTGTTGCTTTGTGCAGGACATTGTCTGCAACGAGCCAGACGCGCCCCGGCGGCCGCATTGGACAGGTCAGTCGCTGACGTTCAGTGTGACGGTGCGGCTTTGGCCCTTATCGAGCGTGATCTGCTTTCCTGCCAAAGGCACGGTGCAGTCTTTCCATGCCGTCAGTTCGACCGTGGCGACGCCGTTGTCGATACGCCGCTGACGGCTGCGCCCAGGCCGCGGCGCAGCTTGTCAGCAGGGCCAGCCCCACAACCAGTGCCATCGTTCCTTCGGTCACGGCGAATCCTCTTTGTATAGTGAGAGCACCCCTTCCGGCGCGTCGTGGCCGCGGAGGAAGTCTATCAGGTTACGGTGCATGGCCTTGCAGATATCGGCGTTGTCGGCGGCGACGTTGGTCAGGCAGTAGGCGTCGGCGTTCAGGTCGTACAGTTCCCGGCCGCCGGCGGCGCCGACGGGATAGTAGGCCCATTCCTTCGTGAAGACCGCGGGGGTGGTTGTCCTGTTTCGGGCCCGGCCGGACTCGTCGGGGCGGTTGTACGTGGCGGATACGGCGAACTGTCGTCCGACGGCGCCGTCCTGGCCGCGAAGCAGCCCCGCGAAGGATCGCCCGTGCAGCGGGTCGGGCGTTTCGGCGCCGGCCTGGCCGATCATATCGAGCAGTGTAGGCAGGATGTCGGGCACCTGGACTATTTCTGCGACCTCTCGGCCGCCGACGAGGCCCGGCGCGGCGATCATGAAGGGGATGTGCGAGACCTCGGGGTACAAGGGCCAATAGCGCTCGTCGTCGGTGGAGATATTGCTTTTGCCCGTGTAGTTTCGCTCGCCGATGCTGAATCCGTGGTCGGTGGTGAAGATGACGATCGAGTCGTCCCACAGGTTCAGGTCGTCGATCTTTGTCAGCACCCGCCCGACGGCGCGATCGACCATCTCGGCCTCGGCGCAGTAGTGGGCTCGCAGGTTGCGCAATTCCGCCCGGGTGTAGATTTCCGCCTTGCCGTAGTTCGGGTGCAGCATGGCCGGGCCGTCGTAGTCGGCGTCGTACTTGCGAACCATGTATTCCGGCGGGTCCCACGGCTCGTGCGGATCGAACCAGTCGACTCAGAGGAAGAGTGGATCGAACTGGTAATTGTCCTCCAGCCACTCGACGGCCAGTTGGGCGGTGCGCGGCGCGAACCGGTCGGCTTCGTGCCGCCAGTTGGCGTTCTGCCAGCGGTGCATGTCGACGAGCGGGTTCTCTCGCCCGGAATCGCGGCGGGTCTTCTCGGGCGGCATCGCGTGCGTGATGGGGTCATTGAGGTGCAGGAAGTAGTTGTCGCCTTCCTGGCCTCGCGTGCGCACAGCGGCGGTGAAGCCGTGGTGGAAACTCGCGTTGAACAGGTGCGGACAGTCGCAGATCAGTTGCGACTTGTACCCGGCCGGAGCGAGGATCTTCGGCAGATGGTTCTTACCCGATTGCCGAAGATCCTGCCACGGATACCAAGGCCAGCCGAATCGGCCCGTGGTAAGGTCGGTGCGATGCGGGATCGTCGGAAAGCTCGACGTATACAGTCGCTCCAGGCTCACCGCCCGCCGGCTGAAAGCGTCGAGGTTGGGCGTGTTGACCGGCATGCCCATGGGCCCGGCGGCCGCCCTGTCGAAGAGGTTGTCGTAGCGGTACGTGTCTGAGATGAGAAGAAAGATGTTCACGATAGGCTCCTTGAATCGGGACTGCCCGGCCGGCCTGGCCTGGCTCGTTCGCCGGGCGACTATTGTCGCGAGTCGGTGCGAACAGTTCAAACCCGCGGTTTCGGGGATGGGATCGCGCCCACGGCCATCCTGAGGCTGTTCGATGATTCTATCGCGCCGCGGAGGATTGACAAGCTCCTTCCCGACAGCCACCGGCGAGATCGGCCGGCCGAAAAGCAGAAAAAACATTCATACCGGGAGAAGGGATCGGCCGACAATATCAAAGCAAGGTTGCTGAATCTTCCCCCAAAGGGAACAGCCCTTGAGGACCCGGCTTCCCCAAGTGGGAATCAAAACCGGGTCCTGTTTATTGGGGAATAATGCTACTCGTTCCCAATGTGGGTGCCCCTTGGCCGACGCAATTCCTTGCGGTCGCGGCCTATCGGGAGGATAATCGCCCTGGCTTCAGGGAGACGGCGGACCATGACTTCGACAGACCCCAAGGCGGCGCTGGATCGATTCCTGGCGGACAACCCGGAGCTTGAGCGGCTTTCAGCCCGGCTGGCGACCTTCAATATCTTCCGGGCATTGAAGATCGAACGGGTGGAAATCCGCCACAGCAACGCGCTGGGCTGGCTGCTGGATCCGGAGCAGTCTCACGGGCTGGGCGAAGTCTTCCTCAGGCGGATCATGTCCAATATGCTGCTGGGGACCGATGTAGGCGTGAGCGCGGCCCAGGTCGAATTGATGACCTTTGCAGACGTGGAGGTCCGTCGGGAGTGGCGGAACATCGATCTGTTGGTGATTGACCGGGGCAACAAACTGGTCCTTCTCATCGAAAACAAGATTGGCAGCGGCGAAAGCAAGGACCAGCTTGTTCGTTACCGCGAGATTGTATCTCAGGAGTTTCCCGCCTTCCGCCTCTTGCCGGTCTTCCTTACCCTCGACGGCCAGGTCAGTCAGGACGAGAACGCTCAGGACTACATCGTCTACAGCCACGCCCAGTTGTGTGGGGTGCTGGAGGGCATTCTTGAGCAGCGCCGATCTCAGATGCCGGAGGCCGTCGCCACATTCCTCGATCAATACCATGACACCTTGCGGAGACTCACGATGCAGGACACGGAACTGGCCGAGCTTTGCCGGAGCATTTACCGCCGCCATCGGGAAGCTATCGACCTAATCGCCGAGTACGGGATGGCCAGCGCTTTCAACGAGGTAGCCACCGAGATCATCGAGGACAAGGGCGACTGCGAAATCCTGTACTCGTCCCCCAAAGAGGTCTGGTTCCTGCCGAAGTGGTGGGCCAAGGTCGTGCCCGAAAACGGCACGGTATGGCGGTACCTCAAGCGCCCGGTGAGCGTCTGCTGTTGGGTGCTGCAAGGCAGCCAGGCTCGCGTGTATTTCGAAGTGTGTGCAATGGACGACTCGGACCTGCGGCTGGCTTGCGTTGAGGCTTTGCGGGATGCAGGCTTCAAGCTCACAAAGAGGGCTTTTTCCAAAGACGCACAGTACAGCAGATTCTTCAACTCCTCGGCAAAGGTAAAGGACTGGACGGACCGAGAGGAGCTCACAGACGCTATAGGGAAAGCGTTCGGCAAGGCCAGGGAACAGTTTCCAAAGGTCGAGGCGGTGTTGAAGAAGGTGTTTAAGGACAAGAAATAACCAGCCCGCCTGAACAGATCGCCATTCTATGTCCATCGTGTGGCGTGGCACTTGGGAGAACGCGATGACGAGGACAAGGGCCGCTGACATCAGGGCACTGGTATCATACGCAACCCGATTGAATCCCGTGCGGTAGCGGCGGGCCTTAGGCGAACGCCAGACCTCCCCTGAGTGGCGAAGAAGAATATGCCCTTACGGGCACACTACAAACGCCAGAGGCGTCATCCAAGCGCACGCGGAGCGTTCGTAGTGACGCCGTAAGGCGTTATGTTTCTTGGCAACAGCCGCCGCACGAGATTCATTGATGACGGATCGGTGACTTCCGCGCTAACAACCCGTGATGACCGGCTTCCGTCGGCCGGGCACTGCTTTGGGGGCTAATTGGCCGTGGTCGTGTCGGGGATCATCTTTCGGCGCAGGGGCTCGAAGTGCCTCTCGATTTTGCTTCCGCGGGTCAGGTCCCACAGCGAGGTTTCCATGTGCCTCATGGCCAGCACGGCGGTGATCCATCCCTGTGTCCAGCCGCTTTCGATGGCCCATGCGCCCCAGCCGTGGTCGGCGTTGCATCCCCAGTGCTCCCACCGGCCGAAGTCGAACGCCCGGAACCACCCGCCGTCGACGGCAGGCTGGGCGTCGCTGGTCACCTGGATCCGGCAGAGCAGCTCGGCCAGCCTGTTCTCGGCTTCGATGATGTCCTTGTCGCTGGTCGCGGCGGCCGCCTCATGCAGGCCGAGAAATGCGAAGTTGGTCGTGTACAGCAGGTCGCAGACCGGGTCGCCGTTGGCGGCGATAAGCGAGGCCTCGGTCGTGCCGTAGGCCTTGTTGGACTTCGGCGGCGGGTAGGAGCCCTTGCCCGGCAGGCCGAGCTCTTCGCGAATCGCCCCGCACTTGTCCTGCAGCGCCAGCAAGCCGTTGACGGCCTTTCGCAGCATGGCGCGGTTTTGGGGCGTGTCCTTGGCCCGCACCAGCCAGGCAAGCGGCAGGATTATGCGAGCCTTCTCCTGGGCCAGCCCGTTGGTCCACCGCCAGCCGTCGGTGTACTTGTCCATCGTCATTGTCAGCGCGGTTTCGGCCCGGTCGAGAAACAGCTTGTAGCCCGTCTGCTCGTACGCCCACAGGTAGCACGCCCACAGATACGCCTCGTAGTGCGGCGAGAGGTTCACCCGCCTGCCGCGGAAGTAGGGCTCCCATCCCTTGTTCAGAGCCCCCACGTCGATGCGGCCGCCGCGGAAGCCAAGTTGGCCTGTCGTCCGCAGGTTCGCCAGAAGGCACATCATCATCGCCTCATCCCAGCGATCGTCCTTGTTCAGCGCCGCGGCCGCCAGAGTGCTGAGCATCACACGCGCGTTGTCGTCGCCGTAGTTGGCCTTGTACCAGGCCGGCGTGGTGATGCCCCACGCGGTCAGGCCGTATGCGCCGTGGTTGGGGTCGCCGCGCTCGCGCTTGCGCGCGATGGAATCGAACAGGTAATAGTCCAGCAGATTGCCGGCTATCGAGGCGCGGGCCTTGTCGGCCAGCACGGCCACGCCGAACGCCATCGCCATGGCCGTCTCGCAGGTGCAGTCGCCGCGCTGGGCGGAGCTGATCGGCTGCGAGCCGTCCTGATGAATCACGGAGATAACCGCCTCGAGCGCGCCGAGCGAGCCATCGCCCATAGGCGCGTCGGCCGGCAACGAATCGACTCGGTTCTTCCCCGCGACGAGCTTCTCGAACGACGGGTGTACGATCATCTTCGCCTTGCCAAACCAATCGAGGCCGCGCTTGATCGCCCGCATCTCGTAGTCGGCAGGCAGGGGCTCATCTCGCGAGTAAGTCGCTCGAACGGTGGGCGTCCAGCGCAACGGCGGAATCGTGGCGCCAGGGCTCAGCCATGCCAGCACCGCCCCCCAGATGCACTGCCAGGAATCCCGCGGCGCATAGCGACCCGTGACGAAGTGGCTCAGCTTGGTCGTGGCCACCAGCACATCCCGGCCGGGCATCTTGAACAGGATCGGCGACGTTTTCTCCGGCAGGCCGTAAACGGCCGTGTCGAAACCAGCCACGCGAGCCGCGACCAGGTGCGAGCCTTTGGCCTCGACCGGCACGTAGTGCAGCCCGTTGACCGAGACGATCCGCAGGCTCTTCAGGCCGCCGCCGAAGAAGTCCGACGCGACCACCACCCGCTCGACGTGCGTCTCGACAGGCTTGCCGAACTCCAGCCCACCCAGCGCGGCCGGGTACTCGACGTAGAGCCGCAACTTCTTCCCGGCCGCCTTGTCCAGCAGCGCCCCATCGACGGTCGTCGTCTTGCCCGGATACCCGTCGGCGAGAATAAGCACGCCGCTGCCGCTGTCGGCCGCCGTCCCGGCCTCGGCGGCGGAGTCGAAACGTCGCCGCGCGATCTTGTTGGCCGAGAGCACCCCGAACAGGTCGTTGTCAGCCGCACAAACGACCGTCAGCGACGCGGCGCCCGCCGCCGGCGCCCCAGCCCCCATGCCCAGCACAAGAGCCATTGTCATTACGCCTTTCATGGTCGAGTTAAATCCTTCCTCGCTCGTGGCTGGCCTTGATTCACCATGCAGCGTACCCACGTTGTTTTGGTTATGGTACCGCCAATTCACATCACAAGCACAGCAGAGCGTCCCCGGAAGGCCGGCTGCATGTCCGACGCAATCGCCTGTTGTTGGCCTTGGAGTTACCGGGTCGTGGCGCTGGGCTTGGGGCCGATGTAGCCGGTTGCCAGGGCCACGTCGTCGTACCAGACTGTGTTTGCCTGCTTGGCTTTGTGGACGTAGACGCCGATGTTGAAGCGTTTGAGCTTCACCTCCGCGCTGGTGCGCCAGCGGATGCCGACGTAGTGGATGTACAGTTTGCCGTCGATCCACGCGGCCAGCTCGCCGTTGGCCTTGCCGACGTCGTTGACGCGGATCATGTGCTCCAGGCAGTACCACCGGTCGCGTTTCAGGGCGATCCGCTTGTCGTCACCGGGTCCGAGCATGTTGCCCCAGAAGTTCCCGTCGCGGTCGCGCTTCATGTCCATCCAGTAGGTGTAGAGGAACATGTACCCGGGGGCGGGATATCGCCCCCACGCCCGCCAGGGCTCGAAGGCGCTGTTGAAGTGATCGTCGCCCTTGGGCTTGATGCCGGCAGAGCCCATCGCCTGCCAGCGGTTGGCCCCGGCCACGGCGGCCAGGCCTCCGCCGACGTGGTTGAGGTTTCCCTGGTCGTAGTCGGCGGCGAACCTGATGTACCGGCGGAAGTGGACGCGGTCGTGGCCGGCGGGCCCGAACCATCCGCTTGCGCCCGAGCCGCTGGCCTTGCCATTGTTGGCCGGGGCGGTCAAGCGGATCGCGCCCTTACCGGACTGGGCTATGTTGGGGTCGCTTATCAACTGGGCCCGGCCTTGTTTGAGCCCGCGGATCTCGAAGTATTTCTTCAGCGAGTCGGGCCCCTCGAAGCCGTCCTCGAAGAAGACCTTGCCCGCTGCCTGCAGCAGAGCCAGGGCCTTGGAATCGGCCAGCGTCCGGGCCGTGACGAGCCGCGGTTGCGGCCCTTCGCCGGCGGCCGGTGCGTCTTGACCGCGGGCGGATGAAAGGACGACGCCCACGGCCACCAGCATCAGACATATCCATGTCCCGCTGAAACGTGACGGCGATATTGGCTGTTCGCGCATGGCAATGTCTCCTTGAAAACGCCCCGGTATTGTACCGCGCGTGGAATGCCTGCCAAAGCAGCCCTGCCGATAGTCTACTGATGCTCGAACCACTCCAGGAGGTCGGGGGCCACGGGCGGCACGGCCACGGGCTTCGAGCCGTTGCGCAGCGACTCGGTTGCGGCGCAGCCGGCGGCGACGCTGTTGCGCGCGGCGATGGGGGAGGTGTTGGTCTTGCCGCCTTCCCGGACGAATCGCACGAACTCGGCCACGACGCGCGGGTCGCCGCCAGCGTGCCCGCCGGCAGCGGTGGGGATGTCCACTCGCTTGAACGCGTCGTAGCCGCCCACGCGCTGGTCCC
>JAUWQU010000065.1 GCA_030610965.1 Phycisphaerae bacterium | reverse complement strand
CGGCCGAGGTGATCCGCTCGCACTCGCCCACGTACAGGCTCAGCTTCTCGATCTCCCCGTCAAGCGCGGCCAGGTCTCGCCCGACCCACTGGCCCAGCAGTTCCGCGGCGTCGCGGTCGATTTTTTTTCCGCGTTTGGCCGACGCCTTGGTCATCCACTGGGCCAGGTTGCCCTTTGCGGGTACGGAGCAGTCGATCGCCTTGCCGATTCTGGCCACGAGCTTGGCCAGCCGCGTATTTGAAGGCCAGGACGCGACCATCAGCACCAGGGAGGCCGAGCCCGGCGGCTTGTCGAAGAACTTCTCCAGCGCCTCGCGGTGGGCCTTTACGAAGGCGTCGGCGTCGCGGAGGATCACCAGGCGGTGGGGGGCCAGGAATGGCACGGTTCGCAGCTCGTCGAGCACATCGGCAAGCTCGGCCGAGCCGTCGAAGGCCGTCACGCAAAGCTGCGGGTCCGCCCCGGCGACGACGCGATCGACGATCTCCTTGCGATGGTGATCCCGCAGGAAGGCGTCGTCGCCGTGAAGCACGTAAACGGGATGGATGTCCTTGCCGGCCATGCAGGCAAGGATAGCAGAAGGCCCCGGCGGAGGAAAGGCCCGCGCGTTGCGGGTGTGGCAAGAAAGCGCCAAATAACAAGCACCAAGGAATAAACAAGGACCAAAATACAAATGCCAAATAACAAGCACCAAGGAACAAACAAGGACCAAAATACAAATGCCAAATAACAAACACCAAGGAACAAACAAGGACCAAAACACAAATGCCAAATAACAAACAAGGACCAAACAGCGACCTTCCAAGCCCCAAACGACTGACGCGCGATCCAACAGCCACTGCGATGGCTGTCTTATAAACAGAACCTGGGAGACCAACTTCGGCCGAAGGCGAAGCTCTTGTTTGTTCCTTGGTCCTTGTCTTTTGGTTCTTGCTGTTTGCCGTTTGTCGCTCGCTTGCGACCTGCCTGCCGCTCGGGGAATCGCTACACTAGCTTCCGCGCTCGGCCAGTCCGGCTTCTTTGCGGATATCGGCCGTCAGTTTGGCTTCCAGGGCCAGGTCGTTGCCGAGATCGACCAGGTGGCTGGCCTCCTGCGGCCCGGTGAGTTTGCGCCTCTTGCGGCGTTTGGTGAACATGTCGTAAGCATCGGACGTGCTGGCGATGCTGTCGATGGGTTTGTCGGACCGGCTGACGGAGACTTTGACTATGGGCTCGTAGTCCTGACCGTTGGCCGTCGGGCGGATGGTCAACTCCACAGCGCGGTAGATTGTCTGGAGCGTGCTCTCGCCGGAGTCGCTGGCCCGCGCGGCGTCTTTTCGCCAGACCTCGAAGATTTGCTTGCCCGTTATCGGCCAGGTCGTGATCACGCCGGCACGGGGATCCTGGCGGTCGATGTGAAAGTGATACCGTATCAGCACCTTCCGGCTGGCCTGCCAGAGCTGCTGGAAGTTCTGCTGCTGGGCCGTCATCGCCTTGGGCTCGAAAACCGGCTGGGTGTACTTGGGCTGGCAGCCCATCGGCATCAGCATTGCCGCCAGCAGGCACGTTGAGGCGAACCTTCGCATGTTTTTTCCTTCAATACTCGCGGGAAAACCGGCCCGGACGTTTGGCTGCTACTCGATTGTATCATAGGCTTTGATTGAAGCAAAGGAAACCAGGCACGACGGTTAAGCAGTACCAAGAAAGCCCCCTTGCTGGCCTCCCATGCCAGCACCAATGCCCCAGCCCCGGCGTCCGCCCAGCCGCCGGGGCTCCTTTTTTGCGCCGTCCCCGGCAGGGCCCGGACGGCGCAAAAAAAAGGGGCCGCATGGTCCGCTGAGCCTTGGACCGCCGCGGCCCGTGCGCACCGCTACGGTGCGCGAAACCGTATAGTGCCGAGGCGGAGGATCTTGCGGCGCCTAGCCTTGCCGGAAGAAGGAGTGCCTCGGCGTCCAAGGCAGATACGCACCAAGGCAGATACGCAGTTGACCTCGGTCCCGTGTCTCTTATCATATCTGCCTGTGTAATTATTCCCGCCTGTACGGGAAACTCCAACTCGATAGCGATTTTTTTTGCCGGGCGGGCAGGGCCGCCACGGCGAGGTCGGCGATGAACAGGAAGAAGTGCATCCAGATCGCCCGCTCGGCCATGGCCGGGCGAAAAGCCCACCCGGCACGAGAGAAGGGCTACACCTTCCATCACGGGTTTCGCACCGCCCGCCTCGCGCTTAGGCTGCGAGAGCAAATATCCAAACCTGTGGAGGTCCCGGAGGCGCTGCTGTTCGCCGGTGCGCTGTTCCACGATGTCGGCAAGGGCCGCGAACCCCACAACCATTTCGGCGCCGCAGTTGTCGCTCGCCTCCTGGCCGAGGAACTCGCCCCCGACGAGATCGAGGCCGTCGGGCGGATCGTCCGCGAGCACAACCGTCGAAAGAACAACCGGCGATGCTGGCTTGCATCGAAGATCGTCCAGGACGCGGACCTGCTGGACCACTTCGGCGCGCAGGGCGTCTGGCTGTGCCTGAACTACAGCGCGACCCACGGCCGAACTGACGCGAAGACGTTGAAGTTCTACAATTCGCCGGACAACCACGCCTATCAGGTAAAGTCGCGAAAGGCCCTGAATTTCGAGATCAGCAGGCTGGCCTTCGACCGACGGGCGTCTCTCGAACGACAGTTTATGGACCGCTTGGCCGCCGAGGCCGACGGCGAACTATAGGGGAAGGTCTTAGGTCCTAGGTCTTAGGTCCTAGGGAAGAGAAGAGAGAAGAAGGTCTCAGGGCGCCGGCAGATGAGCCGGGCGAATGACAAGAGCCTGATTACGGCTCTGCTGCCCTAAGACCTTGTTTTTGGAATAAGCCAATGGAACACAGTCGCAGAAAAACCACGGCCCTGATCGGCGACCTCGGACGGTTGATCGCTCCGCTGGACATCTTCTACACGATCGGCAACCTTATCTATCGCCGATCGCTGCGGTACACGCTCGTGACGGCCGGCATCGCGGTTGTGGGCCTCGTGACAGGGCGTATCGGCCTGCCGGGCTTCACTGTGCGGCAGGCCCTCGTGCTTCCGCTGCTGATAGGCGGGCTCTCACTGGCCGTCGGCGTGCTGCTGAAGGTCGTGCCGAGCCTGATCGCCAGCCGCCTGCTGACGGTCGCCCAGGCCAGCGGCCTGAACCTGATGGAGGACTATCGCAAGAGCCAGACCGAAGAGCACCTCGGCGCGCTGTGGCGCCGGTTGTTTCAACACGAGTGCCGGCTGCACATGGCGTCCCACCAGCCGGGGCCTGTCGCCCGCGTCAACGGGCAGACCGAGAACGAGGCCCTTGCTCGCGCGAAGTCGAGCTTCTTCGTCCGCGCCAAGGAAGCCCTGAGCAACCCCCTGCCGCAGATCCAGCAGATGTTCCGCGTGGGGCTGGACCTTCGTTTCTTCGAGGACTGGCGAGACGGGGCGTACTTCGACCGCAGCGATTCCAAGCTCATCGAGCAGTTCGACGGCAACTCCACTCTCCTGGCCGCCCGCGGGGAGGTCGGCCTGACCGGCCTGGCCGCGGCGATGCTTTTCAACCCGCGCCGCACGGCCCAGCGGTTCTGGTTCGCGGTCGTCACCCGGATGGTCGCCATCCTGACCGCCACCGACGTCCAGAAGCTCAACCGCGCTCACGACACCGACCTGTTCAACTCGCAGATGCTGCTTTGGCCCGGCACGGAAGACGGCGACTGGCTCAACCGTCTGCCCGGCGCCCGCGAGAAGGTGCTGCGCTGCCGCCTGCGGAACACAAGGCGAGTATTCGGGCGCGACCTCGCCACCGCCCGATGCGTGCTGGACCACATGCTGTACTGCGGCTTCGCTACGGCAACGGAGCTGCGCATGCGATTCGACCCCGACTACTGCGACGGACGGCTGGGCTACGATGTGATCGAAGACCTGAGAGCCGAGGGCCGGAACCGGCGCGACTTCCAGCGAGCCGAAGGCTTTGTCCGCGAGGCCCTGCCGCGATTGGCGGCGCTGGAGAAGTTCTGCAACGCCTGCCGCCCGGAGCTTCTCTCAGCCGCCGGGGCCGAGGACCTGCGGATTGCCCGCCTGGCGGTGCATATCAACCGCGATGGGCTCCATGACCTGCTGGGCGAGTGGGAAGCCCATACCGCGGCCAGCGCGGCCGAGTGCATCAACCGTGCATTGGACGACGCCGTCGAGCACAAGGATATCCACGCGCGGCGCCTGCTGGCCGTGCGAATGCATCACGAGCTGACCCGCCTGAGCCGCCAGGGCTACGTCGATCTCGTGGAGGCACTGGGCTACAAGCCGCAGGGGCCCGCCAACGCTGCCGCCCCCGCTCCCGCCGGCGCGGCCGCGTCTCCGCAAGAGGCCGAACCTGCCGCAAAGGCGGAACATCAGGATTGCTGATATGATGGCCCTCGGGCCGCGACTACCGGAGCAGGACATGGGACAGGCATGACCGGGACAGGACGCAAGTTGCTGAGCGACGCCGATGCCGCCGCCGTAGCCGAAGCCGTGCGGGAGGCCGAGGCACGAACGACGGCCGAACTCAAGGTCGTGCTGGCCCGGCGGCGTTGGGGCAGCCTTGGCGGCAAGGCCCGGCGCGTCTTCGCCCGGCTGGGGCTGCACAGAACCGCCCAGCGAAACGCCGTGCTGATCCTCATGCTGCCGACTCGCCGCGAGGTGGTCATCTACGGCGACCGCGGCATTGACGATAGGGTGGGACAGGGGTTCTGGAACGACGTTCGCGACTCGATGGTGGTCTGTTTTAGGGAAGGTCAAGTGGCGGCCGGGCTGTGCGAAGGCGTGCGGCGGGCAGGCGAAAAACTCGCCGAGCACTTCCCAAGTAGCGGCGAAGACGTAAATGAGATACCCAATGAGGTGGTCCAAAGGGATTAGCCGTTCGATGCTCCCGGCCGGGGCCGTTGCGGCGATCCTGGCCGTTGGGCTTTCGTGCGCCGCCGCGGCCGGGCCCGGCACGCCGGCCGGGGACAGCGCCGGCGGCGTGCCGTGGACGGGCATCCTGCTGGGCTTGGGGTTCACGGCTGTGGCCCTGGTGGTCGTGAGCCTGATTCGCACCGGGCGGCAGGGATGGGGATGGGCGGTGACCGGCATTGTGCTTATCCTGCTGGTGGCCCTGCTGTGGGCGGCCAAGATGCTCTGGCTGGGGGCGATTATCTTGCTGACGCTCAACCGCGAGCGGTCGTGGGGCGACCGTTTGTTTGGCGGCGGCTTTGTCGCCGGCGGAGGAGCGACCGGGCGATGGTGAGAGAACGCGGAAAACCGATGATGTGCCCGACCTGCAAGGAGGCCGAGCTTTCTCCGCACTGGATGCCATGGACCCAGCAGAAGGTCCAACGCTGCCCGAAGTGCAAGGGCATGTGGTTTGACGCGGAGCGACTCAAGCAGGCGCTCGGCGAGATCGGAGTGGTTCTGCGTCCGCCGCCAGGCTCGCGTCTCGTCGGCCGGAAGTGTCCGAACTGCCTGCGGCGCATGGTGCACTTCGACTATCCCGGCACGTTTGTGGGCCTTGAGATGTGCGTGCTGTGCCCGGGTATCTGGCTTGAGGAGGGCGAGTTCATGGAGATACAGACTGTCCGGGAGTACCTCCGGCAGGCCGACATCGTCCGCAAGGCAAGCGAGCCGAAGGGCTTCAAGGGCAGGCTGATCTTCGCGATCAACGTGGTGCTCGCGACGTTGTGGGAGAACCTGCTCTACGCGGTGTGATCACTTCTTGCCGGCGTACAGCTCGACCTCGTAGATTCGCGCCACGTTGCCCGACGTTGCGGAAATGACCAGGCGGAGCTTGCTGGCGGTGACGGGGGCGAACCTGGCGCACCAGTCGATCTTGTCGTTGCCGGCAGCGCCTGCGCCGGGCACGTCCTTCCAGCCGGCGCCGTCGGGAACCCGGAAGACGAAGTCCGCTATGCAGTCGCCGACAGATCGGCCGTGGTTCCAGCCGGTGACGATGCGGGCTGCCGCGATTGTCCGCGGGGCGTCCCAGGTGAAGGTGACGGTGGCGGGCAGTTTGCCGTCGCTGACCCATCGGCCGGCGTTGGTGGTCACGTCGATCTTGCCGTCGTTGATGTTGGCGGCGGGGTACTTGCCGCTTGCGTAGCTGCCGGAGACGGTCAGCTTGGCGTCGCGCGCGACGTTGGTCCCGGCCGAGGCGAGCCACTCTGGCGGCGAGAGCTTGACGGCCCTGCCGGCGGCCCTGCCCGGCTTGGCGGGCTTTCTGGAAACCGGCGGCAGCTTGCCTACGCCCTTTGCCATCAGCGCCTTGAGCTGGGCGAGGTAGTCGGCGTAGACGCCGCGCGGGGTGGTGTTGTAGTCCTTGCAGACAGCCGCGGCCATGCCGACGATTTCGCCCATCATGCCCGTCGTGCGCATCACGCGAACGGTGCCGAGGGCCTCGTGCGTGACGGAGATGTCCCGCCCGGCCATGAACAGGTTCTCGACGTTCTTGGAGTACAGGCAGCGGGAGGGAATCCAGTACGGGCCCTTGAAGCGGTTGTGGTGGGCCTTGGAGATGAACGCCTCGCCCTCGAAGCCCTTCTCGTACCGGACATCCGGCAGGTGAAGGTCGATCGACCATGTGCAGGGCACGCACGCGTCGGGCCATTGCTTCTTGGACAGCACGTCCTCCTTGGTGAGCAGGACGTCGCCGACAAGCCGGCGGCTCTCGCGGGGGCCGGCGATGTACGCGGACCAGTTGATCTTGAAGGTCGGGTAGAGCTTGTCGACGTTCTTGAGCGCATCCCACGCGCCGTACATCGCCCGGAGGTTCTGGTCGCGGATGTGCTCGCCTTCGCTGATCGGGTCGTGGTCGAAGCCGCTCTCCCAGTACCACACGCCAAGGTTTCGCGGTACGGCGGGGGCTTTGCCCTTGGCGTCCCGGCCGGGGAAGGGCTTGTCGGTCAGGTCCACCGCCCACGGGCACCGCGGGAAGGGCGACGGCTTGTGGGCATCGGCGACGCTCCAGAGGTTGCTGCGGCCCATGTGGCCCTTGTCGGTCATCTGGAATTGGGCCTTGGCCAGCGCGCCGATAACCCCGTGGCCCGTGCAGTCGGCCACGAGCTTGCAGGCGAAGCGGCGGCGCTTGCCGGTGGCGACTTCCTGCGCGATCACGGCCGCGATGCGCCCGCCGGCCATCTCGACTCCGTTGCCTCGCCAGCCGAGCATGAGCGTGATGTTCTTCTCGGCGCGGACGAGGGCGATCCTGCGGTCGTCCTCGTATATCTCGGCCGTGTTGGACGGGCCGTAATGGGCCCGGACCTTATGGTCGAGCTCGCGGATGACGTCGCCGATCCGCGGGTAGGGCTCGAAGTTAGTCTGGCCGTTCAGCCAGACGCGGACCTCCGAGCTGTTGTTGCCCCCCAGCACGGGCCTGTCCTGGACAAGCGCGACCTTCACGCCCAGCCGGGCCGCCGAAAGCGCCGCAGCCGTCCCCGCGATGCCGCCTCCGACGACGACAAGGTCGTACGATCCGCCGTCGGCGGGCTTGTCACCCAGGCCCAGCAGCTTCTGTCGCCAGGCGCCCATCGTGGCTGCATCCGTCGGCGGGGTGAAGCCGGCATCGCTGGAAAAGCACACCGCCTCGCATCGGCCCTCGAAGCCGGTGAGGTCCTTCAGGGCGACGGTGACCTGCTTCTTGTCGATCTTCACAACCCCGCCATCCTGCCAGTGCCAGTCCTTGCTCCTCGTGCCGAACGTCGCATCCAGCGGCTTGGAGTCCACGACCAGCTTGAACAGCCCCGCCGTGCCGGGCGTCTTGGACATCCACACCCAGTCCCGCGTCCGAACCCACACGCGGTACTCGCCGGCCTTGGGAAAAGCCACGGTTGTCACGGCGTCCTTGACCGGCTCGCCCAGGCCGTGGGCCAGCAGGTAAGGCGAGCCCATCTCGTCCATGAACTGCTGATCGACGACCCACCCGCCGGCATCGGCAAACCCCTCCGCCTCGACGAGCACGGTATCCGCCCCGGCCCGCACTGCCAGGAAAAGCAAGGCCAGCCCCAACGCGGCGACTATTGCGGTCAGATTCGATGTCATGGCAGTTCCTCGTATGGAAAGGGTTGATTCCAAAGACTCAAACCCGGCGCCTGGGCGTTTGTATCGTGCCCGCGAGGGCATGTGTCATAGTTTCACTGGCAGAGACCGACTCCGCGAACGACGCCAGGGCTCATCGCTCCCAGATGACGTCAATCTGTTCATCCAGCATTTCGTCTGAGATTTCGTCTGGATTCCGGTCCCATATAGGACGCCGGTAGTCCCCAATCTCGCCTTTAGACGTTCCCACGCGGAAGTATCCGGCCCGCTGCTTGCCGTCTAACGTCAGTACGACTCCACGGAAGATGGCTTTGTAGCCGTCTCGCCAACCGAATGGCCTAAGTCGTAGCCATCTGCGTTCCAGCGAGACAAACTGGTAGCCGTACTTCCGGGACCAGCAGGCCAAGACACGTCGGGCAACGTGGCCACGATGTCGGTCAACCAAGATGAAGACGGCGACCGTTATGACCGCGAACGCGCCCAGGCCGAGTTTCGCAGTCAGTACCAGGATTTCATCGGTCATTGCCATTGCCGTTGCCGTCTCCGCAGGGGTCGGGCCGATCAGTCCCACTCGACGTCTACCCGGTCGCTAAGCAGGCCCAGGAACCAGCCGCCGACTCGGACGTAGCCGCGCCGCACTTGCCCCGAGCTGTCGCGGACGGTGATGCGGAACACTTCCTGGCCTTTGCCTGTGCGCCACCAGTACGTGCCGCGACGCAGGAAACGCCGCTGGGCCTCGATCAATTCCATGCCGTTGTCGCGTGCCCATTGCTCGACCATGTCCCGCGAGCGGCTGAAATGCCACCAGATGATAAGGAGCACGACTATGACGAAGAGGATGAAAATCAGCGCCGGGCCAGCTTCCTGCATGGGTCATCTCCTGCTGGACTACCGCTGGAGGATAAGCCAGGACGCCGGCGCCGTCAACGCCCGCGCGCAGAGGCTACGCACGGCAGGGCGGATCGGTTAGTATGTTGGCTGTGGTCCGATGGGAACTTGTTGCAGGAGGCTTCGTTAAATGCGCATCCAGGCTGGCTTGCATAAGGGGCGGGTGTTGCTGAGCCCGCCGGCCGGCAGCGTCACCAGGCCGATAACCGGCTTGGCGAAGAAGTCGCTCTTTGACACGCTGGCTGACTGGGTGGGCGAGGCAGTCGTGGTGGACCTTTACTGCGGGACCGGGTCGATGGGGCTCGAAGCCCTGTCGCGCGGGGCGCGTCGTGCGGCCTTTGCCGAGATGGACCGTCGCGTGCTGGAGCGGCTGAGGCGGAACATCGATGCCATGGGCGTGGGCGACGCCTGCGCGGTCTGGCCGGGCGACGCGACTCGGCGCCTCACCCGGCGGCTGGACGAGTTGGGCGATAAGATCGACGTTGCATTTGTTGACCCGCCCTATGCCGACCTGCGAAAATGGGATTGGCCCACAGCGGAACGGACTTTGTTTGAGCCGCTTGCGGCGCACTTGGCGCCCGACGGCGTGGTTGTCCTCAGAATGCCCGACGACGCGGCCCTGCCGGACGGCGGCGGCCCGTCAGGAGGCGTCGAAGGCCTGACGCTCGCCGGTCTGACTTGCCGAAAAGTCAAACGCTTCGGAGACATGGTGCTGGCATTGATGGCGAGAGAGGAAGAGTGCCGGTGAATAGCAGTCATCAAAGGCTGCCGCTTCTTGTGGCATTTATCGCAGATGCAAACCGCTATACAGTGCGCCCTAAGAGCTAAGACCTTCTTTATGCCCAAATCTTCATACCTTTATTTCGAGCCCGAGCGGATCGCCAAGCTGCGGAACATCAACCTCCTGGCCCGCCAGGCGGTCGAGGGGTTCATCTCCGGCCTGCACCGCAGCCCGCACAAGGGTTTTTCGGTCGAGTTCGCCGAGCACCGCGAGTACACCGCCGGCGACGACATCAAGCATCTCGACTGGGTGGCCTATGGGCGGACGGACCGCTACTACATCAAGCAGTACGAG
>JAUWQU010000172.1 GCA_030610965.1 Phycisphaerae bacterium | reverse complement strand
CCGGGCTCGTATCGACGCACCGCCGTTCTTGGTAAAAGTGTCCACGGCGCCCACGCCGCCGATGACCACCCAATAGTTGATATCGCCGATGCCCAGCTCGGGCCGCACACGGCGCAATTGTAGAACTGCGAGAACCGCACTCCCTCCTTCGCCAGGGCGTCGATGGTCGGCGTTTCGATCTCGCCGCCGTAGCAGCCGAGGTCGGAGAATCCCATGTCATCGGCCATGACGATGATAATGTTCGGCCGGTCGTGGTCGGCCTGTGTCTGGCGTTGGACCCAACTGTTTGCGGTCATCGTGGCCAACAGTATAAGGGGCAGAGCGATGTTTCTCATTGTTCTCCGCTCGTGCGTCTGGGTTCGGGCATCCGCAGACGGGTCCAGTGGGCGGTCAGTTCAGCAAGCGCCGCGGGCAGGTCGCCGTCGTGGCCTTGGACGATGCCCCGCCAGCGACCGCGCTGCTTGAACAGCGCGATGTCCATTCGCTCGGGTAGGTCGATTGTCATTGAGTCGGTCCTAAACGATTTCAGCCCGCCGGCGGCAAGCGCCTCGACCTTGCCGGTTTCGTCCAAACGCACGGCCGCGACGCCGACGGCGTCAAAGGTCACCTCCCGGCCGCGAACGGTGACCGTCTCCTTGATCGGGTCGCCCATGACATCCTTGGCCCCGGACGCCAGAATGACCGTGCCGTCGATCAACCGGCAGCGGCCGGCCGGCTTGGGGACCATGATGGTGGTATGCGACCGTCGCTCCAAAGAGCAAGTCGTCTGCGGGCGGACGCCCCCGGCCTTGAGCTGCGCGATGACGGCCCGGGCACACTCCTTCGCTGCGATCGCTTTCATGCCCGCTGGCAGCGTGGCGTTGCCGTCGAAGGCGTTCCCGTCGAAATCCGTGGTCCAGTCGCCGACGCGATACAGCGCGGTCTTGCCTTGGGCGGCCGCCTTGGCAAAGAAGTCGGCCACGCCGGGCCGCTCGTACTGCGGGTGATAGAGCACGACCGCCCGGTATCGCTGGGGGCCGTACTGGATGTGCCCGTCGGGACCGACGGTCAACGCGCCGCCGGCGATCTCGCTGCTGGGGATCAGGTCGGCGTAGTAGCCTTCCTTCCACAGCGCGTTACTGATCGCCATGCCGACGTCGGCGAAGCTCTTGCCGCCGGCCCAGTTTGTCGCGGCGGGATGTCCGAACACCACGGCCACGGGGCAGTCGATGGGCGCCGTCGAGATGTAGTTGAGCAACTGCACGCGGCTCTCGGCCTGCAGCAGGTCGCCTTCGAGCAGATTCGTCGTCAGAGAGTCCCACGGCATGGGCCAACGCGGGTGGTAGTTGATCCGGCCGCCGCCGAGGGCGTGGCTCCAGAGGTCGTAGTCTTCCAGCGATTTGCTGTAGTACATGTTGTACCAGAGCGGGCTGTGCCACTTCTTGGACAGCGCGGTGCGCACGCAGTACGGCGTGCCTTCGTCGGTTTGCGCGAGGTCGCGTTTGCAGGCCCACCAACTCAGACCGTTCTTGAAGATCTCCTTGTCCCCCGGGTATGGGAACCACGTCGGGTGCGTCGCCATCATGGCTTGCGTGCCGAACACGGCCTTGATCGACTTGTAGAACTCGGTCTCGACCTCGCCGTTGCGCTGCCAGGTCATTTCCATGTAGTGATTGATCGCCGCGGTGCGAGGGCCCTGCGGCCCCCTCTGGGCCTTGGCCATCAGCAGGAGGTCCCGCACCAGGCCCCGTCCCGGGCGGCGTTTGGCGTAGGCCTTGGCCATGTGGCGCGAGAAGTAGAGGTCGTCGGTGCTCAGGCGGAACCGGCCGGGGAAGCCCCATTCGTCCTTGCACGCGCCGGCGAGCGGCACATCGGCGTATTGCTTGAGGATGCCACGCTCGAAACCGATCAGATGCGGGGCGAAGACGTCGGGCGTAAACAGCGTGAACGCCGCCAGCACGCACGCGGTGCGTCCGGCGTCCGCAGCCGTGCAGGGGATCGCCACGCGGACCCCCTTTGCGTCGGCCTGCCGGACCTTGCAGCGGTCGGTGATGTCCCGGACGGTCTTCGGGTCGATGCCATCGGGGCTGGACACGTAGGAATAGACCCGCAGCACGCGGGCCGAGATCGTATCGTACCCCCGCGCGGCGAACGTGTAGTGGTCGCCGAGGTTGATCGGTTTGATAGCGATGCTCGCCTCGCCGGCGCCGGCCAGGGCGACCTCCCGCAGCCGGACGATCTCCTGCATTTGGTCGGGGTGCTTGTCCAGGAACGCCTGCCGGGCCAGCCGGACGTCGAGGTCCATCACGATCGCCATGTCGTGGGCCTTGGCGTACTTGGCCGCGGCCTTGATCTGGTCGTGGACCTTCGGGTCGGTTACCTCGACTCGATGGCGGATGCTGGTCGTCAGCAGCCGGAACGGGGAGTGCTTCTCGTGCAGGTCGACGAACCGCTTGTAGCCGTCCGGCTTGAATTCCTCGGCCGTCCAGAACCAGCACCCGATCGCCGGCCAGGACCTTTTGACGACGTTGCGGCCCTGGTCCGGCAGTTCCACCTGAACCGATCGCAACGGCGTTGCCGGACGCGCCGTGGTCTTGGCTTTCGGCTTCCAGCCCTTTGGCAGCGGCGGACGGACAGCCGGCTCGGCGTTCTGGGCATGGTAGATTTCAATCAGTTCTGCAAATGCCCGGTTGCACAGATCATTCGGTTTGCCACCGTTTGTCTTCAGTTCCGCATCGAGCAAGGCACGCAGGTAGAGTTGTCGCCAGCGCCACGCCTTGCGGGCCTGCGGGGAGAGCAGCCGGTCAACACGCTTCATCGTGGCGTAGGCCTCCTCCGCACCCGGGTCCGCCTGCGGCTTCGCGCCGCGTGAGGGGAACCAGTTCATGCCCAGCTTCACGCCCTCCAGCTTGCCGGGCCACCAACGCCAGTGGTGGTTCTGTTCAAGCGTTTTCACAACACCGTACACATCCTCAACGACGTCGGGCGAGAACTCGAAGGCGATGTATTCCTTGACCGTCGCCTCCACCGGGCGGTCGTTCCAGTAGAGCTGGCTGAAGACCACCTTCGTCAGATCTTCATAGATACCTTCCGAATAGGGGAAGCCGCCGGCATGCGTCGCCTTGACCGCGTTCCACTGCGACCGGGCCCGGGCGGTCAGCGGCGTGGCGCCGAAGCCGCCCCACGGGAACGTCCCATGCATGCTGATCTCGGGGAAACCCACCAGCGGCAGCCCGATGTCCTTCGGGTCGATCCGAAGGCCGTGGGGGCCGGGTTCCGACAGGATCGCGTCGGCCAGTGACTTGTTACGCTTGAGGTGCTCGGCGACGCGGCGCCACTCGTTGCGGTTCATGAACCACGAAGAAAGGACGATCTTCGTGCCCGGCAGTTTCTTGCGGGCGAGCCGACCGACCTGCTCAACGCACTTGATGAACCCGTTCGCCCCCCACGGCCGGCACGCCGCGCAGCCGCAGCCGCCCTGGTCGTAGGGCCAGATCCAGATCGATCGCGGCTTCAGGTCGGCCGCCCAGTCGAATTCCTCGCCGAGAACTTTCAGGATGTACCGCATGCCCTCCGGCTTGCTCGGGCAGACGGCGCACGGGTAGTAGCCGCCCCGACCGCCGCCGGGCGTCGCCCGCAGCTTCGCGGGGGAGTTGCCGTAGGCCTCGTTGCCGACCACGCCAAGCCAGACATCCAACCCGATTCGTTTTGCCGCCAGGAGAATAGCCCGCAGCCGCGTCCGGAAAGCGACAGCCTCGGGATCGTCGAACCCGTTGAAATGGTGCATGTCGTACCAGACGACCAGCGAGTTGAACCCCCAGAGGGCGAGATCCTCCACATAGCGCTGGATTTCCTCAATCGGGCCATCGTGGTAGTAGTTGTGGAAGTGGGTGGCGAAGTAGATGCCGCGGATCGGCTTTTGTGGGACCGATTCCCCGCGCCACTTTCCAGCAGCAAAACCGTCTTTCGAGTACCGGCTTGTGCGTAAAAGCTTACCCAGTCCGTAGAGTACCCCGCGCTCATTTTGGCCAACCACCTCGATGCCGCCGCCGGCCCGGTCCCGGATCCGGAACCCTTCCTTTCCGAGGGCAGGGTTTAGCGAAAGCGCCACCGTCAAGGGCGCGTCGCCCTGGGTCGCGACCTTTGCCGGGCATCGTTTTTCCACCTGGCGCGCGAAGACGGCAACGATCCTCTCGAGAAGATCGTTCGGCTTCTCGGGCAGCACAACGCGAACCGCTTTGACGTAGTCGACCTCAATCCTGCTCTGCCGCGAATCATTGGCCGCGTGAACGTGATTCATCGTACCGAACATGATCACGCACCATGCCGCGAGGCCCAAGCATATCTTCCCGCCGGCCGGGGTGGTTGTCTTGCGCATGCTTGCAGGCTCCTTCTAGTCCGAGATTTCCTAGATAACCTTCGACTGACGACCGCCATCGACCTTTCTGACGATTCTATCGCCGACCGCCAGATCGGCAAGTAGCGTTTTTGACAGGGCAAACGTGGGTTCAGGGGGATCGTCGCTGAGGCCGGCTGCGACGGTAATCCCGAACCCGAACGTTCGTTCCTCGGGGCGATCGACGCGAGTGCCGCCGTACGCGCTGCATCCCTCGGGGCGAGCCGCGGGATCCAAGCAGAGCTGCGAGCATCTGGAGAAGATTCATCGGCGGCTCCTTACTCATTAAAAAAAGTGGCCCGCCGGGGCGCTGGCGGCCGTCGGTCCCAGCCCGTGCTGGAACCGACCCGTCCACAATGGACCACCCCGGCAGGCCTTGTTGGTGCTGGCTTAGAAGCGTTCCTTGATCGCCTCGTATGCGATCCAGCCGAGGATCAGAATCCCGATCAAGTCGGCCAAACTACCGCTCGTGGCCACCAGGATCGCAGCCAGCAGCCCGAAGAAGATCGCAACGCCATTCACATCACGGCCGATTCAAAGACATCACCTCCTCCCGTGTCGGCCCGCTGGACACGCCGCAGATCATGTCGAACGGACCCTATAGGTGAACAGAGCTACAACAACAGTCGGTCGAGGCTGCGGTCCAGCTCTCGTCGATGGCAGGCAAGTCGGCCACCAAGAGCGTCGCAGCGACATCGTGAGAGCCGGCATGGCGTTCATCGCCACCTCGACCGCCGGATTTGAGATCACCGACTACAGCAGCTTCATTTCGATGTCACAGTCGGGGCAGATCGGGGTGCCGACCTCGGCCAGGTTCTCGTAGCTGACGTCAGCCGTTCGGCCGCAGTCGGGGCATTTCCACGTGCGGGAGTACTTCTGCTCGGCCGTCTCAAGCCCGAACTGCTTGCGAAGATCCGCAGCCTTCTCCTCCAGAAGCCGCAGCTCCTCCTTCAGGTCCCTGGGTGCCCGCATCCACTGGTAGCGATGCCAAAGGAACCAGCAGGAGTGCTCGTACTCCTCGTCGCCGGCCACATCGACCAGGACCTCCCGGACCTCCTCGGCGTATTCGGTGTACTCGACGCCCGGCACCGGGTTCTGTCGTTTCAGCAGGCTGTAGAGCTCAAGCTTGCTCAGAGCGATTGGAATCGCCTCCTCAGGCGACTCGGCCTCCATGCCCGGCACTCGGATGTTCACGGCTACCTGAACGGTCAAGTCGTACTTGCTCATTGTTCTCGTCCTCGTTGCCTGGGGCATCTTCGTATTCCTCGTCGAACTCGTCGTTGAAGTGCTTCCTCGACAGATCCACCGACTTGTCGAAGTCCACTTCTTCGCAGCGGGCCCAGTGCCGAAGGTCGCTCAGCAGGTCCGTCAGCCACTCCTGCAGGTCCAGGCCGGATCGTGCATCCTCCAGGAATTCGAGCTGCCTCGCCTCCTTAACGCATGCGTAAGCGACGAGAGCCTTGTTGGCGTCACGGGCACGATCAAGGTTCTGGGCCTCGGCAAGTTCGGATCGTGATGTCATGGTGTGGTTCCTTGTGCGCCGGGGCGAACCGGCTGGGTGCAGGTGGCCAATCACGTCACCCCCAGGCGCTGGGCGATGCCCAGGCCGAAGGCCTTCTTGAGCATCTGGTAGCCGAAGCCGTCGGGCTCATCGCCCCAGGACAGCTCGCCGGCCACGACGACCTTCCGGTCGGGCTTGTCCGGGTCGATCCGGTAGGAGGTATCTCGGAAGCAGCTGTCGTTCCAGGCTTCCACAAACTCCTGGACGGCCTTGGCCAGTTCCTCCGGTGTCCCGGTGAACACGTGCCTCGACTCCACGTCGTAGTCGGAGTCGCCCAGGACGCTCTGCATGAGGTCGCGGTAGTCCGGATGCGACCGGAGTTCGTCCACAGAGGCGAAGGTGGGGGTCGTAAGCTTGTCCTTGACGGGCAGGCGAAGGGTGATGCTGCGCTTGGCTTCCACCGGGCCTCTGCGGGGACCAGGGACGTCGTTCATGCCCAGCAGCACCCGCTCGGCGGCCGTGATGCAGGTGTCGAGGTAGCCGCGAACATGCTGAGCGACCTCAGCGACCACGCTGTCATCGATGCAGATGTTGCGGGGTCCAAACGCAATATAGCAGATCAGATCTGCGCCCATGGTGATTCTCCTCTTGGCGCAGCGGTGCCGTCTTTGGGGTTGAGGGAAGAGGTAAGGCAGTGGAACAGGATTTCCCGAACGTTCCGGAAATCTTCAGGTCGGGATCTGGCGATTCGCTTCATCCAAGGGGCTTGAGAGCCGGCGTTCCAGCTCTTCCCGCTCCGCAGTCAATGCACGGCTCCGGGCGGTGAAAGGCCCGAACTTTGGCCCACCGACTGGCGACAGGTCCGCCCACCACCGCCCGAGTTCGTCTGGCTCGACGTGAGAGGCACGAATGATGTTGAGCTTCCCGAGCTGCCCGAGGTCGATCGTCTCGTCGTACAGGCTGGTCACCGTGCCGTCTGGCTTGACCAGCAGCATCACTGCTTCTTCTCCGTCTGGCTGGGCCGCAGCACGCGCCGACGCGGCTTGTCGACCATCATCCCCTCCAGGCTCGAGGCCACGGCCGAGAACTGCGTCGCGATCCGCTGCCGGAGGTCGCCATCCTCCCGCAGCTTCTGCGGGCCGGTGTTGCCCAGAGCACGCTGGGCGGTGTCGACCAGGTCGTCGAGTTCGTTACTCGAGTGCACGTTGAGGGTTCGGAAACGCTCGAAGAACTCGCTCAGGTTCTCGATGGACGAGTCGCGGAACGTCTTGGGACGTCCGTCCTCGGTGACGCCGCTGAGACGCTCGGTGACGTGTCCGATGAGCTTACCAAACTCCTCGACGAAGGCCTGCTCGGCCATCTCAACGGCCTGCTCGAACCGCATGGCCATCCGCTGCTTCTCGGCATCGTAGAGGGCGGGATTCAGTTCCAGCAGGTACGAGGGCGGCTCGACGCTGGGAAAGTCCCACTCGACGCTGAACAGCCCCGAC
>JAUWQU010000389.1 GCA_030610965.1 Phycisphaerae bacterium | reverse complement strand
GGCCCGCCTCCGCCGCACGTGGTGCGCCACGCCCGCCAACACGGACGTCTGCGAGATCGACGGCCTCCAGGACAAGCGCAGCGACGACCCCTTCCGCGCCGTGCAGCGCAAGGACATCAAGGACCTCGTCACCCGGGGCCTCAGCCGGGCCGAGAGGCTGATCATCGTGCTGTACTACTTCGAAGAGATGACGATGCGCGAGATCGGCGAGACCCTCGATCTTTCCGAGAGCCGCGTCAGCCAGATGCACTCGGCCATTCTCTCCCGCCTGCGCCACCAGTTGGACAAACGCCAGAAGGAGCTTCAGGCGGTGTGAGCAACGAAATTGAGTAGCCGTCAATGCCGGTGTTCACCGACACGGGCTTCCTGTGCGACGTGATGATCCACTGCGTCGGCGAGCAAGCCGAGCAGAAGGCGCCAAGGCAGTTCAAGGGCGCGATCGCCGCGGCACGGTCGCTGGCCCAGAGAATCCTGGACCGCATCGGCGGCACGATCACCGCCCCGGGCGGGGGGAAAAGCACCCAACAGCAAACAAGGACCAAAGATCAAATTCCTAACAGGAACATCCGTGACACCGCGCCCACGTGCGAAACCTGAGTTGTTGGGCTGTGACGTTTGTTCTCTGCGTTTGTGACTTGATGCTTCCCTTTGGCTTTGTTGCTCTTGCCCATGGATTGCTATCCCTGGGCTTCTGGACGCCCGGACTCCTTCGTTTGGAATTTGGCGATTGGGGTTTGGTCCTTGTTTGCTATTTGGTGCTTCTAGTTTGGAGCTTACGGCCAGAGGGTCCGGCACGCCGCCCCAGCGTTATTCGTGCCTCAGTGCCGTTATGGGGTCGAGGCGGGCGGCTCGGAAGGCTGGGTAGAGGCCGGCGATCAGGCCCACGCCGACGGCCATGCTCAGCGGCAGCAGCAGCAGGGCGGGGACGACCTCGGTCTTGATCTCGCTGTTGATGTGTTCCAGCAGTTGGGGCAGCAGCACTCCGATGCCGATACCGAGGATTCCGCCGGCCGTGGTAAGCGTTACGGCCTCGACGAGGAACTGCACGACGATGTCCCGGCGTTTGGCGCCGAGCGCCCGGCGGATGCCGATTTCCCTGGTGCGCTCGGTAACGCTTGCGAGCATGATGTTCATGATGCCGATGCCGCCGACGACCAGCGAGATCGACGCGATCGAGAGGAACATGATGTTCCACAGCCGCTGCTGGCGCTTCTTCTGCTCGATCAGCTCGCGGGGGACGGTGACGCGGTAGTCCTGCTGCTCGTGTTCGCGGATGAGCAGGGCGCGGGCGATGTCGGCGCCGTCGAGGACGGCTTGCTCGTCGGCCATCTGGAGGATGAACTGGCTGACCTCGACTCGTTCGAAGCTTCGGCTGCCCGTGGACTGCGTGATGGTGTACTCGCCGAAGCGTCTGATGTCGACCTCGTATGGGACTATGACCACGTTGCCGGCGCTGTCGCCCTGTCCGCCGAGGGCGAGGGGCATTTCCCGAAGCACGCCGACGACGACAAACGGCTCGTTGCCGATGCGGATGGTCTTGTTCAGGGGATCGTGGAAGATGAACAACTTGCGGGCCAATTCCTGGGTTATCACGCAGTGAGGCTTGCGTCGCAGCACGTCCGAGTGGGATATGAACCGGCCGGTGGTCAGTTTGACTCGGGCGATCTGCTCGAAGACCGGCTCGGTGGCGATCAACGAGACGGGCAGGTTCACGGTTCCGAGGTGCGCATACTGCTGCGTCCTGTGGGTTACCGAACAGCGGATGATGCCCGGTATGCAGCCGCGCATCCTCGCGACGTCGATGTTCGTCAGGCCGTAGTTCAGGGCCGTGTGGGAGCTTGAGCTGGCATCGCCGGTATTGGGGGGCTTGACCGAGTCGATGATGATGTTGTCGCTGCCGAGTGCCCGCAGTGCCCTCTGGGCCTCCTTGCCGGTGCCCTCATTGATGGCCATCATGACGATGACGCTGCAGACGGCAATGATGATGCCAAGGGCCGTCAGGGCCGAACGCATCGCGTGGACCCACAGGCTGTGCATGCCGAGGCGGACGATGTCGTCTACCTTGTGGATCGCTTTCATAGTCGCGTGCCCGCCGATTCGTTTCGCGCATCCGACTTCACCAGCCCATCGGCAAGGACGATAATCCGCTCGGTGTGGGCGGCCACGTCCTTCTCGTGGGTGACGATTATGATGGTCTTGCCGCCGGCGTGAAGCTCGTCGAACAGATCGAGGATATCTTGGGTAGTGGAGCTGTCGAGGTTGCCTGTCGGCTCGTCGGCCAGGATTATCAGCGGGTCGTTGGCCAGGGCGCGGGCAATGGCGACTCGCTGCTGCTGCCCGCCGGACAGCTCCCGCGGGCGGTGGCTGGCGCGGTCGCCCAGGCCGACCAGCTCGGCCATGTGCCTGCTTCGCTCGCGGCGGCTGCTGCGCGGCATGCCCTGGTAGAACAGGGGCACCTCGATGTTCTCCAGGATCGTCAACTGCTGGACCAGGTTGAAGCTCTGGAAGACGAAGCCGATCTTGTTGTTCCGCACGTCGCTGAGCTCGTTGTCGGTCAGGGCCGACACGTCCTGCCCGCCGATGAAGTACTTGCCGTGCGTCGGGCGGTCCAGGCACCCGAGGATGTTGAGCATGGTGCTCTTGCCGGAGCCGCTCTTGCCCATGATGGTGATGTACTCGCCCTGCCGGATAGTCAGGCTGACCGACCGCAAGGCCGGCACGGTGGTCGTGGCCAGGCGGTAGATCTTCCAAAGCTCTTCCAGTCGGACGATGTCGCTCACGTCAGCACGTTCCTTTCGCTTGGCCGGGGCGCGACTACTTCTTGGGTGGCCGCCGGCCGCCGCGGCTGCCGCGCGAACCGCCGGTTGAACCCGATGGCCTGCCTTCGGAAGGCGCAGGCCGGGACGGCTTGGCTTGGGACTTTCCGGCACCGCTCTTGGAGGCGTCGGCGCCCTTTCGCCCGGCCTTTGGCGAGCCTTTGCCGCTGGGCACGGGGGGCGCGTCCTTGGCGTTCTCGTCCTCCTGCTCGTCGCGCTTGGCCTCGATCTGCTCGCCTCGCGGCGGGGCCAGCAGGACCTTGTCGCCCTGTTTCAGCCCTGCGAGAATCTCGACCTGCGTGTTGTTCATTCGCCCGAGCTTTACCGGGGCTCGCTCGTAGTTGCCGCTGTCGTCGACGCGATAGCAGAAAGTCTGGTCCTGGCGGGTGTAGACCGTCGCCACCGGCACCTGCAGAACGCTGTCGAGATTCGCAAGCTCGATCTCCACCTCGCTGCTCATGCCCGGCCGGAGGCCCTCGATGTCCTCATCGAGCGCGACGGTGACGGCGAAGACCTTCACGCCGGGGTTGAGCCAGCGGTTCTGGCTGTCCGGCAGCACGCCGACACGGATTATCCTGCCCGGGTAGGTCACGTCTGGCTTGTTCTCGAGCCTCACGTGGGCCCGCAGGCCCGGGCGGACCTGATCGATGATAGCCTCGTAAACCTTTGTCTTGATCTGGAGCGTCGTCAGGGCCGGGATTATCATGAGTTGCTGGCGCGGGTTGATTTTGGCGCCCACCTCAACGCGGGTGTCGTTGGAAGACCACCGACTGCCGCCGGTGTCGTAGACGACGAGCCCCTCCTTTTCGGCCTTGATGACTATCTTGCCGGCATCTTCTATCAGTTCCTTGAGCTGCCGGTCCTGCATATCGAACGTGGCCTTCTCGGCCGCCAGAAGCGCCTCGGCCTTGAGGACCTCGCTACGGGCCTCCAGTTCGGCTCGGGCCATAGCCAGCGCGGCGTCTTCGACTGCCGTTCGGAGCTTTTGTATCTCCCGCGGGTGGTCGTACTTGATCAACATCACGAGGGCGTTCCTGGCCTTTTTATCGGCCAGCTCGAGCTTGAAGACGCTGAGTTTCTCGGCCTTGATGTCGTTTTCGGAAAAGGGGCTCTTGAGTTCCTCGTCGGCATTGACCTTGAGCTTGAAGTTGAGCTTCTCCTCTGCCAGGAGGAGGGCTTGCTTGGCGGCGGCGATGTCCGAATTGGCGTCGTCGAGCTTGGTTTGGCCCTCGATCTCGATGTAGCGTTTGAGGTCGCTGTTGGCGTCGACTATGGCTTGTTTGGCCGTGCGGATCGCGGCGTCCATTTCCTTTTGCTTGAGCGTGAGGTTTTCGCGGGCCTGGGTCAGGGAGTTCTGGGCCGCGGTTACGGTGATCTTGCCCTTCTCTATGTCGTCGGTAAGTTCCTTGCACTCGAACTCGATGATCGTGTCACCTTCCTCGACGGCTGTGCCCTCGGGGACGACCTCCTTGATGATCGCCGCGTAGGGAAGCTCGTTGGCGATGATGCGCCTTCTCTCGGCCCTGACCTCGCCGCTCTCGATCACCGAGTAGACCAGGGACCCGCGCGTGACGGTGACGGTCGGGCCAAGGCGGGCCTGGCCGGAGGCGCCGCCTGCCGAGCCCAGCACCGCCCAGCCGCCGGCGACGGCGCAGCACGCAAGCAGCACGACCACAACGATCGCGCGCGCCTTTGGGCGGACTCGGACCGGCTCTGCCGCGGCCGGGGTTGGGGGGACCAGCTTATCGGGCGGCATCTGCGGGGCCGGCGAGGTACGGATACTGCTGTCGGATGCGGTCATATTCAAATGGCTTTTCCCGCTCATGGAGTATTCCCTTCTCGTCGACGACCAGCAACCCCAGGGTCGTCATGAACTGCAACCTCGTAGTCGTATAGCTCACCAGCGCGTTGGTAACTCCGGTCTGGGCCTGGCGCAGGTCAACGGAGCTACGAAACCGGGGCGAGAAGCCAATACCGGCGACCCAGGTTCCACTGAACCGATATCCATAATGTAGGGCCAGGTCATCCTCATTGACAGTCAG
>JAUWQU010000572.1 GCA_030610965.1 Phycisphaerae bacterium | reverse complement strand
GCAGTCGTCGAAGCCCCCAGCCCATGGCCGGGCCGGCCGCGCGCAGCAGTGCCCGGTCGTGCGGGCGATGCCGCGCCGGGGGCCCCGAGGGAGGGCCTTGCCGACTGCGCCTGGCCCTGTGCGGCCCGGGCCTGTCGCGGGGCGCGCAATATCACTCTCGCGGCATCGACGAGGTTGCGCACGGTGTAGTCGGCCTGGACATCCTCGTCGTGTTCCAGGCCGGGCGTTACGTGGCGGTCCGGCCGGCTGCGGACGCGGATGGTCTTGCACCCGGCCCGCTGCCCGGCCTCGATGTCCCGGGCGCTGTCGCCGACCATCCAGCTCTGGGAAAGGTCGATGTCCAGCTCTTTGGCGGCCAATTGCAGCATGCCCGGCTGGGGCTTGCGAAGGTCGGACTCCTTCGCGTATTCCTCGATGGTGCCCTCGGGGTGGAACGGGCAGTAGTAGATGGCGTCGAGGCGAGCGCCGCGGTCGGACAACTGACGGCGGAGTTCGGCGTGGATCTTCTCCAGCGTCTGCTCGGTAAGAAGCCCGCGGGCGATGCCCGACTGGTTGGTCACCATCACCAGCTTGTAGCCGCACTGGGCCAGGCTCTTGAGAGCCAGCTCCACGCCCGGAAGCAGCGTCACGACCTTGGGGTCGCTGATGTAGCCGGGGTCCTCTATCAACGTGTTGTCGCGGTCGAGAAAGACTGCCTTGCCGGCCATGAGTGCTGTCTCCTTCCCGGTGCGTAAAGCTCAGCCGGGCGGGCATTTGACTATCCGTCAGCCCTGCCCGTCGTCCGAGTTCATGATGCGTTCGATGATCTTGGTGGTGCTGGGCCCTTCGACAAGGTCCAGCGTCAGCACGCGTCCGCCGTACGACTCGACCAGTTCCCGGCCGACCACGTGCGGCGTGCTGCCGCCCTTGGCCAGTATTTCCGGCCGAAGCAACTCCAGCAGCTCCGTCGGGGTATCCTCGTCGAAGATGGTCACGTAGTCCACACACTCCAGCGAGCCGAGCATCTCGGCCCGCTCGTCCTGGCCGATTATCGGACGCGCATCGCCCTTGAGGCGCCGGACGCTGTCGTCGGAGTTTATCGCGACGACCAGGCACGAGCCAAGCTCGCGGGCCTGCTGGAGATATCTAACGTGGCCCATGTGCAGCAGGTCGAAACAGCCGTTGGTGAAGACCACCAGGTCGCCGGTGGCGCGGCGGCGCTGGATTTCCTCGGCCAGGCGATGGCGCTGGATCACCTTCGCGCCGCGCAGGCCCACCAGGTGGCGCAGCTCGTCATGCACCTCGCGCCGCGTGGTGGGCACCACGCCGAACCGCTCGACCTCGAGCCCGCCGACGACGTTGGCCAGCATGGCCGAAGCGCCCCAGTCGCAGCCCTCGGCCCGCGCAACGACCAGGGCGGCCAGGACCATGTCGCCTGCCCCCGTTACGTCGTATACGGCCCGAGGCTTGGGGGCGGGTATCCGCCGGCCCGTCTCGCCGCGCGGCTGAAGGAAGCAGCCTTCCTTGTCCAGAGTCACCAGTATCGCCTCGGCGTCGGCAATCTCCAGAACCCGCTGGGCCGCGGCCACGAGGCTCGGCTCATCGACGATCTGGATGCCGCTCGCCAGCTCGCATTCGTACCGATTGGGCGTCAGCAGCGTCGCGCCGCGATACCGGCGGTAGTTGTCGATCAGCGCCGGGTCCACTATCACCTGGCAGCCCGCCTGCCGGGCGTCAGCTATTATCGGCGGGCAAGAATCTTCCGTAAGCACGCCCTTATTGTAGTCCTCGATCGCCAGCACCGGCACTTTTCGCGCCTCGGCGGACACGGCCGAGCGAACGGTCGCCCAGACATTATCCGGCACCGGCTGGGCTTCCTCGTGGTCGACGCGAATCATCTGCTGGGCCCGCCGATGCTGGGCCAGGCCGACGTAACGAATCTTCACCGACGTCGCCCGGCCCGGAAGGCGGATCAGGCTGAACGTCTCGGCCCCGGTCGAGACCAACAGATTGGCCAGTTCCTCGGCCGCGTGATCCTGCCCCACCACTCCGATGCAGGCGATCTTCCCACCGAGCGCCAGCACGCCCGCGGCGACGTTGGCGGCCCCGCCCGGCCGGCTTTCCTCGCGGATGACCTTGAGCACGGGCACGGGGGCCTCCGGGCTGATGCGATCGACCTCGCCGTAGACGTAGCGGTCGAGCATGAAGTCGCCCAGCAGCGCAACACGCGGCGAGCCAAAGCCTTCCAGGCATTTCATGATGTTATGCATAACGGTGTAGTATTCTAGCGGCCGTCACAGGTCAACGCAATCACCCGAAGCGCGAAACACTCTCGCACCCCGAACCCGACTGCCCGCGTAGTGCTCGCCGCCGTCCAGGCAGCGACCCTCGGAAAAGAAAAAAACGCTTCCGCCGATTTTCGTTACACAAAACGCCCCTCGAAATGTCCATATACATAGGGGCAGGGACTTCTGCCCGGCAGGGGGCAATCTGCCATAACTACCGTCTTGGCAAGCGACTATCCCGAACACAGGAAGAATCGACTTTTGCCCAACGAACGTCCCATTCACTCACGCGCCGCACGATTTCTCCATCGCGGAGGTCGCGGCCGTAGAGGCCCATTATCTCTGGGCCTCTGCGTCTGGGTAGTCGTCTTCTTCGGCTTCGGCCGCGGGCCGTGCCGCGCCTTCGGCTATCCTTGCGAGAAGTTCGTCCCGCCCGCCGGTCACGTCGATCTCGATGGCCAGTTGCCATATCCGCGCGCCCTCGCACGCGGCGAGGCCCGCCAGGCGGACGTGGTCTTTCTGCGTGGTCACCATGATCTCGGCACCGCATCGCCTGGCCGACTCCGCCAGTTTAGCCAGGTCGGCCTCGCGGTAGGCGGCGTGGTCGCCCATCTCGGCCGCGCCGACGACTTCCGCGCCGAGCCGAACCAGCGACTCCCGGAAGTGACCCGGGCTTCCAAGCCCGCAGAACGCGAACACCTTTCGTCCGGCCAGGGCCGTCGGCGGGTGCGACAGGCCGGCCTCGTCAATCGCCGCCACGGGCTTGTGCATCGCCTCAGCCATGGTGGCGCCAGGCCCGCCCAGCACCGCCAGCCGGCCTCGCAACTCCGCAAGCCGCTCCGGCGTGACCTCGTCGGCATGGGTGATGATTATCGCATCCGCGTCGGCCAGCGCCGCCGGCGGCTCTCGCAGCAGGCCGCGAGGAAGGCAGTGCCCGAAGCCCAGCGGCTCGACCGCGTCGATGAGCACGATGTCGAGCTGCCGCCGCAATCGCCGATGCTGAAAGCCGTCGTCCAGGACCACCACGTCGGCGCCGCCGCCAGCCGCCCGGCGAGCGCCCGCCACGCGGTCCGGCTCGACGATGACGGGCGCGCCTGTAAGCTCAGCCAGCAACTCCGCCTCGTCGCTCTTGGGCTCGGCGTCCGGGTGCGTCTTTCCGGCCCGGTAGCCTCGCATGACGATCGCGGGCTTTCGCCCAGACTCGGCCAGATAGCGGACGATCCAAGCGACCATGGGAGTCTTGCCCGTCCCGCCGGCAGTGATGTTGCCCACAGAAATCACCGGCACAGGCGAATCGTGCGAACCCAGCACGCCACGCCGATAGCCCCACCGCCGCAGTCGCATCGCCAGCCCGTAAGGCTTGCTCGC
>JAUWQU010000783.1 GCA_030610965.1 Phycisphaerae bacterium | reverse complement strand
AAGCGGCACATAACACACTATGACAACAGAAGATAAAACAGTTCTGACCCGTTTTTCTTTCAGGCTTCAGACTTCAGGAAGAGAATGCACCATGCCGGCAGGCCTCTTTTTCTGAAGCCTTGAGCCTGAAGCCTGAAGCCTTGAGCCGGAAGGCTTCGTGGCCGGCGCATCCTTCTTTGCCGCCGGGCGCGTCATGGCGTGTTTGTCGCGGAGGCGTTGCCAGTAGGATTTCCAGTACTTGTCGTAGTAGTCGTAGGCGGCCTGTTCGATGTGCTCGGAGTCGGTGGCTTTGGGGCTCTTGGCGGGGTCGAAGCCCTTCAGGTGCGCCTTGCCGGCCCGGTCGCGGGGGGAGACGAATCGCCACGGGGTATCGCCCAGCACGTCCTTGCAGAGCGCGGCGAGGCCCGGGTCGTAGGCTTTGAGCTGCCGGCGCGTGTGGATGTGGTTGTGGTCGTGGTCCATGGTTCGGTTGGTGTCGTACCAGTCTTGCACGCCCTCGGCCCAGTACTCGGCGCGGTTCTTGCCGGCGTAGCATTGCTTCGGGCCGCCGAAGACGATGAGCACCTTGTTGGCTTTGGCGACCTTGACCTTCGAGTTCGCGGGCTTGCCGTCGACCAGGATATCGCCGCCGTCGAGGCACTTCTTTATGAGTTCGGGCGATTCGTCGGGGAAGCTCTTGACCAGCGCGTCCAGCAGGCTGACCGGCTTGGTGCTCTTGACGCGGCGGAATCGCTGGGCGGCCCGGCCGTCGTTCCAGAGGCCCTTCGCCTTGGCCTGTTGGAAGGTTTTCGTCAGGCGTTCCTGCAGGCCCTTGTCGAAGCCCGCCCCGTGGATGACGTGGCCGAACTCGTGGATGAGGATGCTCTCGAGTTGCATGCCGCCCTCGTACTCGAGCACGTCTTCCTCAGAGAAGACGACGACAGGGCGGCCGCCTTTCCAGGAGAGGAATCCACGGCTTCGCCAGTTGTAGTAGTCCAGTTCCTTGCCTGTCTTGTTGGAGGCGAACTGTGGCATTTCGGAAGTCAGTTCCTTGAGGCCGATGAGGAGGCATAGCAGCTTGCGGTCGCGAATGCGTTGGGCGACGTGCGGGTCGATGTGCTTCATGATCGTGTCGAACTGGTAGGCGGCCTCGCGGTGGGCGTGGTCGGACACTCGCTGGGAAGTGGCGATGAGGATGTCCTGGACCTGCGTACACTTCTTGTAGAAGGAGGCGTCCAGCTTGTATTCCTTGGCCTGCTTGTCGGTCAGCGGCTTGACTTCGTAGTCGGCCGCGCCGGCCGCGCCGAAGGCTGAAGCGGCGGGCGCCAGCAGGATCAGCAGCCAGGCCGCGGGTTTGCGGGCAACACTCAGGTTTCGCATCTGGTTTCCTCCAAATTGTCTGCCGACGCGTTCGTGTCGCGGCAGCGCGTGTTTCGCACGGGTAGTCAGTCCTTCTGGAGCTTGGGGCAGCCGTCGAGGGTGAAGATTATAACTCGTTCGCCGGTGGCCGTGCTGATGTCGGTGTGCAGGCTGCGGAGGGTTTGGCCGGTGACGTCGTGGATGATTCGTTCCAGCAGCGGGCGGGCCTTTTCGAGCAGTTCGATGCGGACCTGTTTTATGAGCATTCGGCCATGGGCGTTGGGGTCGATCCTGGCCAGGGATTTCTCGGCCGGCGTCAGGACGCCGCGCAGGCGGACAACGATCATGTCCTCGATAATGAACGTGCGGGTTTCTTCCGGGCCTCGGCCCATGTATTCCCGCTCGAACTTTATGATGGCCTCGCTGATCTCGGCCTCAAGCCGGCCCTTTGTCTTCGATGGTTTTTCCATGCTCGCACGGCAATCCGGGCTACTGGACGTCAGCCGCCGCTGCCGGTACGGGCTTGTTCGAGTTCGTCAACATGTACAGAACGGGCAGGATTATCAGCGTCAGGACCAGTGCGCTGATCATACCGCCGAAGACGACGGCTACCAGAGGTTTTTATATCTCGCTGCCGACTCCGGTGGCGTAGCAGCCCGTTTAGAAAGCTATCTCTGCTACGAGCGGCCTGGATTCCTGCGCGTCTGCGTCAGCATTAAAAGTTCTCACCAAAGCTAAGGCTTTGCCTCCGGTTTCTTCCTTGATGCTCAAATGCTAAAGAATCCCGGCTCGCTCTCGCGACGAGATCCATTTCTAAACGGACTGCTAGATCGATGGACATGGGGGCGCCCCTGGGCAGGGACACCCCGATGCCAACTCAGTGACACGCCGCCTCAGAATTCATCGTTGAGATTCGTGGCGGACGAATAGTCGGCTAGTGGCCATGCCCACTGTGGTCGCCGCCATCATTGGGGTCGTGGGCCACCGGCGGCGCTGCCGTCTCCGGCTGCCAGTTGTTGGCGTCGGTCTGGTTCGGCTCTTCCACCGCCGTGGGGGCAGGTTCTTCGGTCTTCTGGCAGCCGGTGCATAGGACGCCGAACATCACCAACATGGCGAACACACAAATAAGCTTCTTCATAGTCTTTCCTTTGCAATTACAGGGTTACTGTTTCCACGGAACCAGACTCCTCCGATTGGAGCCTGCGTTCCCATTTACCTTCAATCCAGATATACGCAGCCGGGATGATGAACAGTGTGACAATTGTCGACGTCGCGAGCCCGACCACAACAACAATCGCCAAGGGCCGT
>JAUWQU010000274.1 GCA_030610965.1 Phycisphaerae bacterium | reverse complement strand
TCCGGCACGAAGGACGCGCTTATCTGGCAGGGCGGCACCAGCGACGGCGAATGGGAATCCGGCGACGACGGCGACAGCGTCTGGAAGGGCCTGGCGATCGGCGGCTTCACCAACACGGTCATCAACAAGACCCTCCGCTCGCCGACCGGCGCCGGCGATCTCAATGTCCAGTGGCTGGGCAAGTCGTACAACAAGGTCGTCATCAAGATGGACATGATCTCGATGGACGAGGCCGGCGCGGCCAACATCGATGTCTTCGGCACCTTCTCCAGCACGCAGGTCAACGGCGGGTTCAACCGCCTCAACAGCGACGCCAACGCCGTGACGACGTTCAACATCAACAGCAACTTCGCCGACACGGCGACAGCCGCCACGCTGACCGGCGACTTCGTCGTCAAGGACGACCAGACCTACAACTTCACCGGCGGCGGCAAGGCCACGATCGACCCGACGCAAATGCATGGCCAGTTGACGTTCTCCGATCGCATGATGCTCCTGGCCACGAACGAGCAGTTCAACGGCATCGGCACGGATCCGAACGCCAAGCTGACGTTCAACGCCGGCGCCGCCCTGTCGTTCGGCAGCAGCGATGTTCTCGCCCTGGAGCAACTGAGCCCCAGTCAACTCGTCGTGGATCCCGGCGCCGTCCTGGCGCTGGAGACCTTCGGCAGCAACGTCATCACGACCTTGAGCCCGCAGTTCGACATCACCGACGCCAACAACCCGGTCCTTGTCGGACTCATGAAGTCGCTGAACGTCATGGTCAAGGGCGGCAACAACAACTACGCCGACATCCAGGGCGACGGCATCCAGTTGGGCGACGGCAAGTACCTGATCGGCTACAGCAACTCGCACAAGGGCGTCTACCTGCGGGCCGACGCGAACTTCCCCAACGCCATGATCCACGGCGCCGGGCCTGGGACCACCATGGGCATCGGCTGTGCGAGCAACAACGGCAGCGACTACCTTGGCATCTACATGCCGATCGACGCCAATGGCGGCACGGTTCTTCTCAACAGCGCCGATCCGATCCTGCACCTCGTCCCCGGCAACAACCTGCGGCGGACGGCTGCGGCGGACCAGTCGGTGCGGCTCTACGGCGTGATCCACAACGCCGCTGAAGTGGTCGTCCTCAACAAGGAAGTCGAGATCCGCAGCGAGACCATTGACGACGGCGCGAAGATTGGCGGGATCTTGCCGATCCGCGTCGCCGGGACCGGCGACCTGTCCTTCGACGCCACCGTCGCCGCATTGCCCGACACGCAGATCAGCATCGATCAGGGCGGGCGGGTGTACGTCAACAACTCGTTGACGGTCAAGAACCTGATCCTCAACAGCACCTACGCCGCCGGCGCCGACGGCCTGCAGATCAATGACGCCGCCGACATCCTGACCGTCACCGGCAAGCGGAGCGGCGATGGCGAATGGGGCGATGACGGCCAACTCGTGATCGACGCCGATGCTTCGATCGCACCGGGCGCCAGCGTCGGCCAACTGACCGGTAACAACCTGAGCATGGAAAACGGCGCCACGTACGAGTGGGAGATCGCCGCCGCCACGGGCACGCCCGGAACCGAGTGGGACCTGATCTCGGCCGCCAACATCACCTTCCTCGGCGACCTGACGTTCAAGGTCCTCGACGCCGGCCTGGCCGGAAGCCTCGACGGAAGCGAGGAGTTCATCGTGGCGTCCGTCACGGGCGCGATCGACGACACCCTCCTGGCGGTTAACTTCGACCTTCCCGGCTGGTCCGGCGGGTCGCTGGCGGTCGTGGGGCAGGACCTTGTCCTCACCGGCCTGGTCACCTCGCTTGTCGGCGATGCCGACGACAACGGCGTAGTCAACGCCGCTGACTACATCATCCACAAAACCAACCTGGGCCCGGGCGCGGGCGCCACGACGGCCGAGGGCGACTTCGACGGCGACGGCGACGTCGACCACGCTGACCTGGTGCTTCTGCAGGCCCACTACGGCGAAGGCAGCGGCGCGTCCGGCGTGATTCCCGAGCCGGCGACGCTTGGCCTGCTGGCGATCGGCGCGATGGCGGTTATCCGCCGTCGTCGCAGAGCTTGATTCTGTGAAGACGTAGACAACCTGAGTAGACAAAAGGGCGAGATGCCCGTGCAGCAGTAACGTGTCCAGTCAACCTGCTCCGAGAGATGCCTCTCTCTCATAAGACGGCACGCCAACTACCTTGTGCGGCTCTCGCCCTTCGTATGCGCGGGGCAATGGACGAAGATATGGTTCCCCGGGGACCAGTTCGAATCCTTAACTCAGGGCCATTGGAGGATGCGGCCGTAACCTGTCCGGTCAGCGCTTGACGTGCCAGACTTCCTCAAGCGCGGCGTACATGTTGGGGTCGTGCTTCTTGAGCTCCGCCTTGACGAACGGGAATATGTCGTTCGTGCCGAAGTAGGCCTCGGTGTCCTCGGCGAAGTATTCCTTCTGGTTGGTCATCGCGTAGTGCTTGCCGACGCGGCCGTTCCATATCAGCACCTTGTCGTAGGTGCCGGACTTCCTGGCGGTCTGGTAGCATGCCATGATCTTGGGGTGCTCGAAGTCGAGGACCTGGTCGTGGTAGGCGTGGGCCAACTCGTGCAGGATGACGCACGGCTGGTGTTTGACGGCGTTGAGGAAGCCCTTGGCGCTGCCGATATCCACGCACTTGACCTTGTCTGGGTTGTAGTTGTTCTTCTTGAGCCAGCCGGCGTTGGGGTGGTACTGGCAGTTCCGGCTCTTGGGGTTGTTCAGCTCCAGCCAGATGACGACCGTCTTGAGATGTGCGAGGGCTTTGGCGGGGATGACTCTCTCGATGCGATAGAAGTGGTTGTCTATCTCGGCCAGGACGTCGGCCAGGAGTTTGGAGTGCTCCTGCTTGAGCAGGTCCTTGTTCACCCGCAGCGTCCAGCCGCGAAGCTGGCGTTTGGCGTAGTAGCTGGTTGGTTTGTCAGGCTGGGTTGACGCGGCCTTGTCCATGCCGGTGCTCGTGGGGCAGGGCAGCGCCAGCATCGCAAACGCTATGGCCAGTGTGAGGATAATCGTCCATGGCTTCATGTCGTCGGTGCTCCGTGTGTCGAGGGAGATGCAGGCCCGCGAACGTCGCGGGCCGGCGTCGGCGCATCCACCAATCCTAACGGCGGTGGCAAGCGGAGGTTTCGCGCCAAGGTTCAAGAGCTCCGCCGCGGCGAGGCTGTTGACATTGGGCGGCTCATACGCGAGAAGGTGTCGAGGCGAGGCCAATACCGAGGCGACGGGCAGCCATGACCGACACGTCGAGCACATACGATGAACTGCCGTACAGCGACCGGGCGTTCGTGCTGGCTCACCCGGACCGCCTGGCGGTCGTCGGCGCGCTGTACGGCGTGTCCGCGGCGCCCGTGGACGAATGTGCCGTGCTGGAGCTGGGTTGCGGCCTGGGGGGCAATCTCATTCCGATGGCGGCAGTGCTGCCGAAGAGCCGGTTTGTGGGCATCGACCTGTCTGCCCGGCAGATCGAGCAGGGCCAGGCCGTCGTCGACAGGCTCGGCCTGGAGAACGTCGAGCTTCGCCGACAGGATCTGATGGACTTCAGCGCGGGCGAGGGCCGGTTCGATTACATCCTCTGTCACGGCGTGTACTCGTGGGTCCCGCCGGCGGTGCAGGACCGCATCCTGGCCATCTGCGGGCAGTGCCTCTCGCCGAACGGGCTGGCGATGATCAGCTACAACACCTACCCGGGCTGGCGGTTCAACGGGGCGGTGCGGGACATCCTTCGCTACGGCGCGCGCGGCGCGGACTCGCCGGCCGAGCAGGTCAAACAGGCGATGGAGTTCCTGTCGCTCATCGCGCGGAACGTGTTTGATGGCGAGAGCCCGTATGGCCGGGTCGTGCGGGACGCGGCCGAGCGGCTGGCGGGCGAGAATCCCACATACGTTTTCCACGAGTACCTTGAGAGCTGCAACTTTCCGGTGAGTTTCGAGGAGTTCGTCGGCCGGTCGTCGTCGGCAGGGCTGCGGTTCGTCGGCGACGCGGGCTTGTACGATCCGGCGGGCCTGCTGAGCGATGAATCGCGTACCGCCCTGACGGCCGTCGCCGACGACGTGGTCCGTTGCGAACAGATGGTGGACTTCCTGCGAAACAGGCGGTTCCGCAGAGACGTGCTGTGCCCAAGCGAAGTGGCGACAGATCGCTGGCCGAGGCCCGCGGCGCTGGAGGGCATGCTGCTGGTTTCGCAGGCGGCGCCCGTCGCCGCAAAACCCGGCGCGGCAGCCGGCGCGGCAGCACAGTTCCGCAGCCCCGCCGGGCGGGCCCTGTCCACGGCCGAGCCGGCCCTGAAGGAGGCTCTGCTACTGCTGCACCGCGCCAGGCGCCGGGCCGTGCCGTACGCCGAGTTGCTGGAAAAGGTGCGATCCTCGGTAGCCAAGGTGGACGGGGCCAATCTTGCCCAGGCGCTGCTGGCCTGCGCGATGAGTGGTCTGGTGGAGCTTCACACGCATCTGCCCGCAATCGCGGCCCGGCCGTCGGAGAGTCCGCGGGCAAGCGTCGTAGCGCGATGGCAGGCGGCGGAGGGCAAGCTCGTGGTCGATCCGAGGCATCGCAGCGTTCGACTGGACAGCCTCTCGGCCGGGGTTCTTGCGCTGTTGGACGGCAAGCGCGACCGCCGGGCCGTTTGCGACGCGATCGCGGAGAAGCTTCGCACGGGCAAGCTGAAGATCGATGCCCGTTCCGACGGCGGGCGTGGCGCGTCGTGGCCGGAGCTGCGCGGGATAGTCGACGAGGTGCTCGATGCGCTGGCGGGCCTGGGCCTGCTGCTGGGCCGGTCGGGCGGCGGCTGACATGTGGTTGCCGGTCGCGACGGGGGGCGTTAAGGTAGTGGTGGCGCGGCCGAGTTAGCCGCCCGGGGAATGGATCAGAACATTGGCGGGCGGGCGAGACAAGAAAGGCAGTCCGGCATGAAGGCGAATCTAGGGATTCTTGCGGTTGCGGCGGTGGCGGCGATTGGGATATTTGCCGGGTTTGCCCAGGCGCAAAACGCGAACGCTATGGCGAAGAAGCCGGCGAAGAGGCCCGCGAAAAAACCCGCCAGGCCCAAGGCAGGCCCGATGACGCCTATCAAGGACGTCGAGGGCCTCCCGCGGGTGCTGCTGATCGGCGATTCGATCTCGATAGGCTACACGCTCGAGACGCGGAAGCTGCTGGACGGCAAGGTCAACGTGCATCGAATCCTCACCAACGGCGGGCCCACGAGCAGAGGGCTTGAGAGCCTCGACGAGTGGCTCGGCAAGGGCAAGTGGGATGCAATTCACTTCAACTGGGGCCTGCACGATCTGAAGTACATGGGGCCAAAGGGCGGGAACCTCGCCGACCCCAACGCATCGACCAGCCGTCAGCAGATACCGCCCGACCAGTACGCCAAGAACATGCGGGAACTTGTCGGCCTGCTCCAAAAAACTGGTGCGAAGCTCATCTGGACGAGCACCACGCCCGTCCCGGCCGGGGCCGGGGGGCGGATTCAGGGCGACGCGGCCAAGTACAACGCAATCGCCCTGAAGATCATTACCGATAAGGGCGTTGCCGTCGACGACCTCTACGCGCTGGCCCTGCCGCAGCTTTCGAAGATTCAGCAGCCCAAGAACGTTCACTTCACGCCCGCGGGATACAAGGTTTTGGCTCGCCAGGCCGCCAACAGCATCCTGAAGGCCCTCGGCAAGGGGACGCTTGATTCGGAGAAGGAGAAGTAAGCGGGGTTTCGGATCAAGACAAAAAGGCCTCGACGCCGGACGGTATGCGAAAGGACGCCTGATGAAGGTCGCGATGCTCGGAGACATGCATGCGAATCTGCCGGCCCTGAAGGCGGTCCTGGCCCAGGCCGAGAGGAAGTCCGACGTGCTCGCCGGCGCGCTCGGTCGAGCGGTGAGTGTGCGTGTCGAGCGGTAGGGGTGCGAGATTCAAAGGACAATGGTTTTCAAAGGTCGGGTCCCAGGGATTGCTATC
>JAUWQU010000286.1 GCA_030610965.1 Phycisphaerae bacterium | reverse complement strand
CGAGAGACGGAGGGGTGATTACGATAATCTCCAGCAGGATTGTCGACACATTACCATCGGCAAAGGCGCGGGGCTTGACGGTGCGTGCGAATTCACACGAGGACGCCTGGTTCGCCCTCGCTCCCCGGATCTTGACACGCCCTTGGGTATCTACGGAAATGTAACTGTCAATGATGGCGGATACATCTATGGGCCGCACGTCTTCCTCGGAGGCAAACACACGTATTTTCGCATCGGCACCAGCCCTAAACCCTTGGGCAGCTCCTGGGCCATCCGCAAGTCAAACGACGCGAGCGTCACGCTGCTGAGTAAGAGATACGAACTTGCCCAAGGCGTAACGGTCGGGTCCGGGCGTCTGGTACTTCTTTCGGGAAGCTACCTGTGTTTCGGCGCGGGCCTTCAGGCTCGCATTGAGCCGCAAGAACAATATGAAATCGGAATGTTCCGGAAAAAGGCGTATATTCACGTTCGCAAAACGGGCGCCCTTGAAATGCACTCGGGCTCTCGCATCGGCCGAAGCCGCCAGCCGGAGAACATTGTGGCCGATCTGCGAATCGAAGGCCTTTTGCAGATTGGCCGCCCCGGAGAGAAATGTGACCGGCCCGCAGTAATCGAACTGGGCCTGGCCGAGGGAGAGGGCGGCTTCCTCCAACAGCACGGCGGGCTTTATATCCGCCCCTCAGCGCGGGTCAAGAACTTCGGCCGGCTTGCGATAACGTCCTATCATCGCGACAGCCCCGCTGCGGCCAACAAGGGCATTTCACTTTTCCTTGAAAAGGCTGTCGACCTCGGCGACGTGAGTTTCGATTACCTCCGCCCTGGTGGAATAGTCGCCACTGACGACAAGACAGCCAAAGCCGCCACCGCCCGTGGATCTTTCGGAAAACATTGCGGGGCCGAGGGTGACGCATTGTTCTCGGAGTTCGCATCCATTTATCTCCAAGGCGGTCAGGGAACTGTTGAATTTGTCGACGGTTTGGAAACTGACTGCACAATACTCTTTTCCCATGCCGGCCGCCTGATAGTCAGAGGCAAAGGTAACCGCACACTGCAATCATTCGATCTGGCCAGTGTGCATGCTGTCACGATCGACCGCTCTGTGACTCGGCTCAATCCCAAGCGCCCTCTTACTGAGAAAGAAAAGGAGCTGCGCCAGATGAACGCCTTGTGGGCCGATGTCCCCGGCAAAGGCCAGGCCGGCCACTACGGGGATCAACAGTGGCCGGATTGCCCGGTGATGATATGGGCGCGGCCCGGCACGTCGGGTGCATGCTCTGTTGGCCCGAACTGGCTGGATGAAACCGGCACGCCCTATTTCGAACTCCCCCTGACTTCGCAGCAGGGCGATGGCGGCGATGCCCCTTCCATCGACATGCTCTTGCCCGCGGCCGACACCCCTTACGCCGCCAGCGGTTTGCGCATCCGTGGTAGTAAAACCTCGCCTCCCTATCGACATCTCACTGTTGAACGGAACGCCTGCTATGGCGCGGTCTACAATCTCCGTGGCAACCTCTGGCTGAAACATGGAAGCGGCCTGAACGGTCTAACCGGATCGCGTGGTGGCGAGTTCGCCAACATTCAACCCGGCCTGCATCGCTTTCTGCGGTTTGACGGCAAACGCATCCCATATCGCCGCGGTGGCGTCGATGCTCCCCTGGTCGATAGCCGCGACGCCGTCCTGGCGCAGTTTGGTTACTTCTCTGCGGGCGACGGCGGCACTCTTGAACTGATCGGCAAGATTCGATCGGCCGCCGACCGCCTCTCTGTTGGGGGAACAGGCACAATAATCATTTCCGAGGGTAGTCAACTTCTTGAAGGCAGCCGATCCGCGTTATGGATCCTGGGCGGCGCCACATTGGCTCTTTTGCAAGATGCTTTTGCCGGCACCGAGATGACCCAGCAGCGTCCGCAATGCTATGCGTCCATGATAGTCGGCGGCACACTGATGATCGGCCTTCCCGATAAACCCATTCGCAGGGATATGCGGTTTCCTCTCAGCGGTATAAAGAAGGCATTGATCAACCATAGCCCCGGCTTTAGCGTGCGCTCGGCCGGAAGCTCTTTCGTGTTGGGCAGGCAGGGCCGATTTGTCATTCACAGCGCCGATCCCCGAAAAGCACGGGTGATATTCACCATGCATGACAGTGAAAGAGCCATTGCAAATGATGCCAGATATAGACACAAGGCACCTAGAGCAAGAGATATGGGATTGTGGAATCCGGAAGGCATCGTCTGTTATTTCGCAGGCCAGACGGAGGTGGATGGTATTCTGTTCGATAAAGTTTATCCCGGCGGCATCATAGTATCACCCGAGCAGCGAGCGGCGTGGAAGAATGTCTTCTATGGAGAGCACAACCTGGCCGAGCCGGAGAAACTGTACTGGGACCTGAACAAGGAAGACCCACAAGAGATTGGCCAACGGGTGCTGCAGAGCAGAGGCAGTGTACCGGAAACAGGCAAGTAGAACGCTATAGGACAACCAAATGAAGTCAGTACGTTTCGTATCTGTCATGGCCGTCGTAATTCTGACGACGGCTGCTCTGCATGCCGCCGAGGCCGCTGACCCCCCAGGCATGTCGGCCGACGCGCCATGGCTGAAAGAGCAGTGGCCGCAGGCTCGCGCGCTGGTTTGGGCCAGGCCCGGCACGGGCGACAGCCCGCTTACCAGGAGCAATTGGACGGAGTACCCCTCAGCCGCCGACTACGCCGCCGGCAAGCAAGGCCGGCCTGCCTCGTCGCCGCCGGACGCGAACACGGACCTGGTTCTGCCCGACGCGCCGGATGGCCAGTCGTACATCGTCGGGTTCTTCGATGGTGGACGGCGACATGACGCCTATAACGATCCGCCCCGGCTGTTCTGCCGGCACATAACCATCGGTACAGGCGCCGGCCTCGATGGCGGGGCCGGTTCCTCGCGAGGGCGAACCGTATTCAGCAGCCATCCGAACCTGGACGCAGCCTTGGAGATTCGGGGAAACGTAACGGTCAAGGACGGAGGCTATATCTACGGTCAATTCGTCTTCGCCGGCGGCAGGCACACGTTTTTCAGGATCGACAACAGCCCCGAGCCGCTGGGCACCGACCTCACCGTCCGCAAGGCCGGCAACGCAAGCGTAACTCTCCTGGCCCGGCGGCTGGACCTCGCAATGGGCGTGACCGTCGACTCGGGCAGGCTGGTGCTCAGTCCGGCAAGTCATCTGCGTTTCGGCGCCACGCGAGATGCGCGAGTGAGCCTGGGCAAGATGCGGGAAAACAGGATGCAGGAGATCGCCAAGGCGGACATCCGCGAGAGCTACGTTTACGTCCGCAAGGGCGCGGCCCTGGAGATGCAGGCCGGCTCGTCCATCGGGCGCGTCAAGGTGCCGGATAACCCGGTGGCCGACCTGCGGATCGAGGGCCTGCTTCAGATCGGCAAGGGCGAGCCGGCGGTGATCGAGCTGGGCATGGCCAAGGGCGACGGGCGATTCCTCAGCCAGCACGGCGGTCTGTATATCCGCCCGACCGCCGAGGTGAGGAACTTCGGCAAGCTCTCTATCACGGCCTACAACGGCGACGCCAACGACGCCGCGGCCGACACGGGCGTATCGATCTTCCTGGAAAAGGCGGTGGACTTGGGCGACGTGAGCATCGACTACCTTCGCGCGGGCGGGGTCGTCGCCTGGGATCCACAGGCGGCCAGAGCGTCGCTGGCCAAGGCGACGTTCGGCCCGCACTGCGCCGCCAAGGGTGCTGCCCTGTTTTCCAGGCTCGACCTGGTTGACTTCCAGGGCGGGATGGGCACGGTCGAGTTCGTGGACGGCTTGACCACGGACTGCCGGATCCTGTTCCCTCATGCCGGCAGATTGATGCTCCGCAGCAAGGGCAACCGCACGGCGCAGTCCTTCGATCTCAAGAGCGTCTGCGCGGTCACAATCGACGGCAGGCGGACCGAGTTCAACGCCAAACGCCCGCTTACCGCCCAGGAGCAGGAGTTCCGCAAGCCAAACGCGTTGTGGGGCGACGTGCCGGGCGAGGGCCAGGTCGGCAACTACGCAAGCCAACAGTGGGATGAAGCCCGCCTGCTGATCTGGCGGCGCCCCGGCGAAACGGGCTCGCGGTTCGTCGGGCCGAACTGGCTGGGCGCCCGCGGCATACCCCTGTTCGAATCGCCCATGGACGTCGATCCCGATATCGACATCCTGCTGCCGGCGGCGCGCGACGCTTACTCTGTCACGGGGTATGGCCCCGGCGGAATGAGCAGGCCGGTGCCTACCCGACATGTCACCATCGAGTACAACGCCGAATATGGCAGCAGCTTTGATGTGCGGGGCAACATGTGGATGAAGCACGGCAGCGGCATACGCGGCAGGCAGCTTGGTTGTTTCAACAACGAAGAGCCCAATGTCCACCGATTCATGCGCTTTGACGGCAAGCGACTCAACAAGGGAGGCCGAAGAGATGCACCCCCCTTCGTTGACAGCGAGGACTACACGACTTCCCAGTGGGGCAGCTACCAAACCGGCAAGGACTCCACACTCGAGGTTATCGGCAAGATCAGGGGCGCCGCCGACCACTCCAGGGCCCACGGCGCCGGAACGCTCATCATGTCGGAAAACAGCTTCCTGACCGAAGGCGAACGCTCCGCCTTCTCTATCGTCCCGGGAGCTACTGTCGTTCTTCTCCAGGATGCGCGGATCGGCCATGAGACCACCATGCAGCAGGATATATGCAAGGCATCGGTCTGGGTTGCGGGCACGCTGATGATCGGCCTGCCCGAAAGGCCGATCACTCGCGACATGCTCTTCCCCGTGGCCGGGGTGACGAAAGGCCATATCAGTCGCGACCCCGCCGAAGGCGGTCGCACGGCGGGCGTTTCGTTCTTGTTGGGCAAACAGGGCCACATGGTCATCCACAGCGCCGATCCCGCCAAGGCGCGCGTGATATTCAAGTTGCACGACAGCGAAAAGGCAAAGGCAAGGGGTAAACGATATGGCAATCCGCAAGGCATAGCCTTGTACTTCGCCGGCAAGGCGGAACTCAACGGCGTTGTGTTTGACAACTGCTACGAGGGCGGCATCATGGTCTCGCCCGAAACGCGCGCGACGTGGAAGAACGTATTCTACGGCGAGCACAACCTGGCCGAAGCGGACAAACTGTACTGGAGCCTCGGTGAATAGGGAGAAACACATGAAATCACTGCCATTCGCCCTTGCGCTGGCCATCGGGTTTATGCCGGCCGTCAATCTGCATGCCGCCGATGGCGCGGACTCACCCGCCCTGCCGGCTGATGCGCCATGCCTGAAAGAGCAATGGCCCAATGGCCGCACGCTTGTCTGGGTCAAGCCCGGGGAAGGCGGCACGGCTCTTGAGTCCGCCAACTGGATCGAGTACGCCTCGGCCGCCGAATACGCGGCCGGCAAGGACGGCAAGCCCGCCGACGCCGGGCCGGACGCGAACACCGACCTCATCCTTCCGGACGCCCCGGCCGGTCAATCCTACATTGTCGGGTACATGGTTTCCGCCAAGCGGCGAAGAAGCAGCGGGAATTCCGGCTCCCCGACTTTATCTTGCCGACACGTCACCATCGGCCAGGGCGCTGCGCTCGACGGCGGGATGGGTGTATCGAGGGGCAAACCCGTCACCAGCGATCGGCCGGCCGATGACACGCACATCGGCATTTATGGAAACGCGACAGTCAAGGACGGCGGGTACATCTACGGGCACCTGCAGTTCGTCGGTGGCAAGCACACGTGGTTTTCTCTCGGCAAGAGCCCCGAGCCTCTCGGGCGAAGCCTTCTTGTACGCAAGGCCGGCGGCGCGAGCGTCACCTTCATGGCGAGCCAGTACGAC
>JAUWQU010000506.1 GCA_030610965.1 Phycisphaerae bacterium | reverse complement strand
TGCCCGGCCGGGACTAAAAGAAGGAGACCGAATATGTCCGCACGTGTAGCACGCCTCAGTCGCAGGCGGTTCTTCAAGGCCGCCGCGGCGGCCGGGGCCGTCATCGCCGCGCCGACGATAGTATCGGCGGCGGCGGTGGGCAAGGACGGTGCCGTGGCCGCCAGCGATCGGATCACCCTGGGCGCCATCGGGATCGGCAACCGCGGCTCGTACGACCTGGGCTGCATTCTATGGGAGCCGGATGTGCGGGTCGTTGCCGTGGCGGACGTTCGAGGCCGAAACCGCAAACGCGCCAAGGACAAGGTCGACGGCAAGTACGGCAACAAGGACTGCGTCCCCTTCATCGACTTCCGCGAGTTGCTGGCCCGAAGCGACATCGACGCGGTGCTTATCGCCACCGGGCCAAACTGGCACGCGACGGCCTCGATAATAGCCGCCAAGGCCGGCAAGGACGTCTACTGCGAGAAGCCATGCACCAAGAACATCGTCCAGAGCCTCGAGCTGGCCGCGGCGTTCCGCAGAACGGCGCGCGTCTTCCAGGGCGGCATGCAGAGGCGAAACCTGCCGGGCTTCATGTTCGCCGTCGACCTCGCCCGTAGCGGCAGGCTCGGCAAACTCCGTGCGGTCCATGCCCATCCCGGCGGGATGGGGACCCGCATGAGCGGCTGGATGCCGGCCGAGCCCCAGCCCGCGCGGGAGGAGGTCGACTGGGACATGTACCTTGGCCCGGCCGCGTGGAGGCCCTTCAACAAGCGGCTGCTGGGCGGTTTTAACTTCGAGAAGGGCGGCGGAATGGTCGGTGGCGGGGTGCTGGAGTGGGGTTCGCACTGCGTGGACCTCTGCCAGTGGGCCAACGACGCCGACAGCACGGCCCCGGTGGAGTACTTACCGGCCGAAAAGGGCCAGACCTCGGCGACGTACGCCAACGGCGTAAAGCTTGTCATCCGCGGCGGCGGCTGGCTGAAGGGGATGGGCTCGTGCCCGGTGCGGTTCGAGGGCGATACCGGCTGGGTCGAGACGGGCGACAACGGCGACCTCGTCGTCAGTTCGCCGGATCTGCTTGTCGGCATGGGCGCCAAGCTCCACGGCTACCCGGCCAACAATCACCTTCGCGACTTCTTCAACTGCGTTAAGACCCGCGGCGAGCCGCTTGCCAACGCCAACGTGGCCTGTCACACGCACATTGCCTGCCACGCGACGAACATCTCGCTGTTCCTCGGCCGAAAGCTCGCCTACGATCCGGTGAAGAACGTCTTTCCCAGGGACGCTCAGGCAAACCGCCTGCGGTCCGAGGCCCTGCGCGACCCCTGGCATTTTTAGGAAAAAGCCGATTCATCGCAGACAACGCGAAGAACGCGGAGCAAAGGCGAAATTGAAAAACCCGAAGCCCGGGGATAGCAATCCCCGGGAAACTCGAAGAACCGAAACGCCGGCCCTGCCGGCGGGAGAATGACGATGGGCAAGACAAGATGCATCGCAATGTGTGCCGTGGTCACTGCGGGGCTGTTCCTCGCGGCCTTGGGCTCAAGGGCCTTCGCCGCCGGCGCCGGGAGCGAGAAGGAAGCCGAGTTGATCCGGATTATCCGGTCGGACGCCCCGCCTCAGGACAAGGCCGTGCCGTGCAAGCAACTGGCCATCTACGGCTCCGCAAAAGCCGTCCCGGCGCTTGCGCCTCTGCTGACGGATGCGAACCTTTCGTCCTGGGCGCGGATCGCGCTGGAGGCCATACCCGACCGGGCCGCCGACGAGGCCCTTCGCCAGGCGATCGGCAAACTCAAGGGCAGGCTGCTGATAGGCGTGGTCAACTCGCTCGGCGTGCGGGCATACGCCAAGGCGACAGACGACCTGACGGGGCTGCTCGAGGGCGCCGACGAGGAGGTGGCCTCGGCCGCCGCCGCGGCGCTTGGGCGCATAGGCACCGCCAAGGCCGCAAAGGCCCTCGGTCCGTTCCTTGCCGCCAAGTCTGAGGCGCTTCGCTCGGCCGCGGCGGAAGGGTGCATCCTTTGCGCCGAGAAGTTCCTGACCGACCGCCAGACCGATGAGGCGGTCAAGCTCTACGACACCGTTCGCAAGGCCAACGTGCCTCGGCAGAGAATCATCGAGGCCACCCGCGGCGCCATCCTCGCCCGCAAGGCAGGCGGGGTAGCGATGCTGGTGGAACTGCTGCGGTCGAAGAACCGCGCCATGTACGGCCTGGGCCTTCGAGTGGCCCGCGAGTTGGCCGGCCCCGAGGCCACCGACGCTCTCGTGGCCGAACTGAAGTCGGCCTCGCCGGACCGCCGGGGCGCGCTGCTGCTGGCATTGGCGGCCAGGCAGGACCCCAAGGCCCTGCCTGCCGTGCTCGACGCCGTAAAGGCCGGCCAGGGCAAGGCTCGCGTGACGGCGATCCGCTTACTGCAGAACATGGGCAATGTCTCGTGCATGCCTGTCCTGCTTGACGCCGCCGTCGATGACGATGCGGATGTCGCCAAGGCCGCCAAGCTCACACTGGCGAGGCTTTCCGGCCTGGCTGTCAGCAAGGACATCGGCGCCCGTTTGGGCAAGGCTTCCGGCAAGGTCCGGGTGGTGCTGGTCGAACTGGCCGGACAGCGGCAGCTTGCCGATGCCCTGCCCGTCGTCGTGAAGCTTGCCGGCGAGCCCGCCCCCGCCGCGCGGGCGGCCGCGCTGACGGCCATCAGCATCATGGGGACGGGAAAGCAGATTCCTGATCTGGTCAAGCTCGTTCAGAAAGCCAAGGCGACCGACGAGCGGGCGGGTATCGAGAAGACGCTGACGGCCCTGTGCGCCCGCGCGGGCGCCGCCTGCGCCGCGGAACTGAGGCCCCTGCCCCGGAGCACGACGCCCGAGATTCGAGTGATCGGCCTGCACGCCATGAGCGCCGCCGGCGGACCCGCCGCCCTGGCCGCGGTCAAGGCCGCCATCGAAGACAAGGGCGAGGCCGTCCAGGACGAGGCCGTCCGAACGCTGTCGACCTGGCCGAACAAATGGCCGGCCGACGACGCCGTGGCAGCGCCGCTGCTGGCGCTGGCCAAATCCGCAAAGAAGATGTCGCACAAGGTGCTGGCGATGCGAGGCTACCTGCAATACCTCCAGGTATCCAAGAAGCTCAGCACCGGCGAGCGGCTGGCGAAGGTCAAGCAGGCCCTGGCGCTGGCGTCCCGGCCGGAAGAAAAGAAACTGGCCATCGCGGTGCTCGCCACGATCAACAGCACGGCTTCGTTGGAGACGCTGACGGCGATGGCGGCCGAGCCGGCCATTGCCCAGGAAGCATGCCTAGCCATCGTAAAACTGGCCGGCGAGCCCGGCGGCAAGGCCCTCGGCAAGGCGGCCCTGAAGAAGGCCCTCGAGACGGTGGTCGCCAAGTCCAAGAGCGACCAGGCCAAAAAGAAAGCCCGCGCCGCGCTGAAGGGCCTCTAGCAGTCCGTTTAGAAATGGATCTCGTCGCGAGAGCGAGCCGGGATTCTTTAGCATTTGAGCATCAAGGAAGAAACCGCAGGCAAAGCCTTAGCTTTGTTGAGGATTTCTGACGCAGACGCGCAGGAATCCAGGCCGCTCGCAGCAGAGATAGCTTTCTAAACGGGCTGCTAGCGCAGTGCGTCGCATGGATTGTGAATCACCGTGAGTTCAAGAGCCTGGAAAAGCACCGAATAACAAGCATCAAAACTCAAACAAGGACCCAACAACAAAGCTCAAAACTCAAACATGCAGAAGGGCGATCTCGCCGCAGCGTGTCGCTCCGGCCTCGGCCGTATGGAGCTTGGCTTTTTGGTGCTTGTAGCCTGGTGCTTCTGGCCGCCTGCTTGTTTCGGATTTGCTGAGCGGTAAATGCCCGGTAGTTCCGAATCACTACACTTGCCCCGAAGGCCTCAGCCGGCCGTTGGCTCGACGGCGGTGGCCTGCGGCTGGACGGCGGTGGTCTGCGGCTCGACGGGAGTGGCGGTTATTTCCTGGATGATCGCTTCCAGGGCGGTCTCGGCGTCCTCGGTGGGAACCTGGCAGGTGCCGACCCGTTTGTGCCCGCCGCCGCCGTAGCGGAGCATCAACTCGCCAACGTCC
>JAUWQU010000505.1 GCA_030610965.1 Phycisphaerae bacterium | reverse complement strand
AGCATCGTACCCAACAGGAAAGGTATGCGGCTCGCCTTTCGCCAGACTTCCATGGCCTCTGCGTCGTCGGCGGGCGGCTGGGGCATCAGCCAGGAGAAGCTCACGCCGCCTGCCACCGGCTCGATGGCGTCAACCGTTGAGGGGGCGAGAACGTCGACCTCGATGACGCCGTCGTCGCTGCCGGCGGGCTGGCCTATCTCGGCGCCCTTGAGCTTCTTGGCGTACTCGGCCAGGTCGTAGATCTTCTTCAGGGTGGAAACGTTGAACACGCCGTTGGGGTCCTGGTCGTTGACGATGCCGACCACGACCATGTCATGCAGGCTCAGCGTCCGCTTCATCCGATTGTGGAAAACGCGGACGGGTTCGTCGGCTGGGAGCATGTTCTCCGGGTCGGTGTCCACCTTCACCGGGCTTATGAAGCTAAGCGCGTTGGGGAAGATCGACGGCGCCCCGGCCGCCACGGCCAGCAGCAGCGTCGCGACGGTTACGGTCCACGTCAGGAGTTTGTAGTGCCTGACGCTGCGGGAAACGATTTTCGCGCCGAATGACATGTGGAGTATTCCTTTCCCTTACAGGCCGCGCGGAGCCCGGTCGGCAGCCGCCTGGGCCGCCCCGACGGCCATCGCCAAGAGTATATGCTTGCCGGGACAGGAATTGCGCATTTTTTCCGAGACACCGGTCGTATATTCATCCGAGGTCTAAGCCCGGCCCGCAGTCATACCGGCAGCGCCAGTGCCTGGACGATCGCATCTTTCGGCTGAAGGCCCACCAGCCTGCCCACTTCCTTGCCGTCGCGAAGGATCACCAGCAGGGGGATGGCCTGCACCCGGAACCTCGCGGCCAGGTGGGGCGAGTCATCCACGTTTACCTTGGCGACTCTCAGAGCGTCGCCGAACTGTCCGGCCAGCTCCTCCAGCACCGGCCCCATCATTCGGCACGGCCCGCACCACGGGGCCCAGAAATCCACCAAAGTCACCCCGTCGGCGACCGCGGCGTCGAACGTCGATTCCGTAAGCTTAAGGATGCTATCGTTTTCGCTCATGGCTGCTCTCCTTGTTGGTTTGTTTCCCATCTTCTAATCTTCTAACGTCCGCAAGGCCCTTGAATCTTCGCCGCACATAGAGCAACCGATGTGCCAAAGTGGAAAGGCGAGATGGCGGCAGAGTTTAAGATGTTGCAATGTCTATGGTTACGGCGCATGGGTCACCTCTGGCGATCCGAGCTATCGCTTGCACTATTAGCGCATACTATGCGCCAAAGATGCGCATACCATCCCCCTCGGGCGCATCCTACACGCCTTGGATATGCGCTAACTGCCCTGCTCGCTGGCGCGAAGGGGCCTGCCGAGGTACGTTCTCGGGCTGATGCCCAAGAATCTTGGGATTCCTTGGGGGGGGGGAAAACTGCGTGCAATCGTCGCGGTCCCCGCTAAGCTCAGACTTGTGCCGTTTGACCTGGCCGCCCAAGGCCCGGCCAATCCAACCACGTTCGTTCGAGTAAGGACAAAGAAGCCATGACGAAACGAACCAGGCGCAGGTCGCTGATGCTGGGAGGAGTGCTTATGGTGATCGGAGTAGCGGCATCGGCCGTCGGCGGGAGCGAACCGGCCAAGAGCGGCAAGACCTACGTGGTCAACAACTGTGCGGCCAACGCTTCCGATGACAACCCGGGCACGGACGCCAAGCCGCTGAAGACCATCCAGGCCGGGGCCGACCGCGCCCAGGCCGGGGATAGGATCCTGGTCCGGGCCGGCATTTACCGCGAAGAGGTAGTCCCGCCGCGGGGCGGCACGTCGCCGCAGCGGCCTATCACGTATCTGGCCGCGCCGGGCGAAGAGGTCTCCATCCGAGGCTCCGAGCGGATCGCCACCTGGAAAGACCAGGGCGGCGGTGTGTGGATGGTCGAACTGGATACCGCCTTCTTCAAAGGGTACAACCCTTTTTCCATTCCTGTTTGGGGTAAATGGATGCACCGCGGCTGGGACCGCCGCTTAGGCGACGTGTATTGCTGCGGCGAGGCCTATTTGCAGAAGATCAAGCTGGAGGACATGAAAGCTGCGCCGCACACCTGGTACACCGACACCGCCTACGGATACAAGAATAAGACGGATTTCCCAGACGACAGGCAATATCCCGGCGGGAAAATCCAGATATGGGCGAACTTCGGAAAGGCTAATCCCAACACCAGCCTCACGGAGATTAACGCCCGCGCCACAGCCATCTTCCCCGAGAAATCGGGCCTGAAGTACATCGTGATCGACGGCTTCGACATCCGCCATACCGCGCCGCAGTGGGGCGACATCTACACCACCGAAAAGGGCGCCATCGGCCCCAGGTATGGCTACGGCTGGACCATCCAGAATTGCACGATCACCAACTCCCGGAACATCGGCATATCCCTTGGCGTGACCGACGAGGTCCATTTCCCCCGAAGTGATGAGGGCGGCCTTCTGGAAGGCGGCAGCAACATCCCGCCCCTGGAGACAATAGGCCATCACCTCATCCGCAACAACGTGATAAAGCGGTGCGGCCAGGTGGGCATTTACGGCTGTTACGGGGCAGTCGGGTGCGTCATCGAAGGCAACGTCATCTCCGAGACCAATTACCGCAGCGAATGGTTCGGCTCAAATCAGGCGGCCATCAAGATCCTGTTCCCCATCGACGTGGTCATACGCGACAACCTTCTTTTCGGTCTGCCCGGAGTCAGAACCAACGCAAAGGGAATCTGGCTCGATTGGGGCGCCCAAAACACGCGGGTGACGGGCAACATCGTTTACGATTTCGGCAACAGCCTGGGATTGTTCCTGGAGGTCGATTTCGGCCCGGTGATTGTCGACAACAATGTGTTTATCAGGTCTTCGGTCTTGGTGGAGTCGAATGGCGTCGTGCTTGCTCACAATCTGTTCAGCGACTGCAATTTTCAGTTCCAGGCCAGTCCCCGGCGGATTGTTCCCTACTTCAAGCCCCACTCGACGGCCCGGGCAGGCAAGACGGCGGTGTCGCTGAAGCACAACAGAATATTCAACAACGTCATCATCGGCGGCGCGGGATTCAACCACGACAAGTTGATCCGGAACAACGTTGATGCCTCGGGCATTCAAGCCAATCACAATGTCTACCTCGACGGGGCGGGCGGCTTTGCGAACCAGGATGAGGCGAGCATCGTGGCCGATTCGAAGACTGAGATCCGTTTCAAAGTTGGGCTCGATACCGCCACAGTGAATCTGAAGGCGCCGGCCGCGATTTTCAAGGTGAAGTGTCCGTTGGTCACCTCCAAGCTGATCGGCAAGATACCTTTGGCCGACATGTTCATGGAGCACCCGGACGGCGCGGCGTTGGACATCACAACCGATTACTTCGGCAAGGCGATCGATCCGACCGGGGTAACCCCCGGGCCGCTGCAGAACATCAAGGCGGGCAACAATAGCTTTCGGCTCTGGCCGAAGTAATATCACGAACCGCGGTCAAGCCGCAGCTTCAGGACTGGCCGTCGGATGGCGTAGGCGTGGCGGAGGATCAGCAGTTGCCAGCGGGCCAGGTCGGTGCTGGCGGCGGGGCTGATTGTGGGCAATGGGCCCAGGCAGCCGGCAATGACGTCGCCGATCTGGTCGTCCACCAGCAGCAGGAGCATGTCTTCCTGGCCGACCTGGGTGTTCCAGAGCAGCCAGTCGAGTCCGCGGAACTCGCCCGCCAGGGCCAGCGCGGTAATCGCGCGGCGCTGGGAGAACTGCCCGGTCTCCAGCAGCCCCAGCACGTGGGCCGGGCTGTTCGGATCGCCCAGTATGGCAAGGGCGCACTGGTAGGCCCCGCGGACGTAGAAGTTGTCCTCCCCGCCGCGCCGACCGCCTTCGAGGCGCGAGCGGACACGTTCGGCAGCCTGCTTTCGGGTCTCGGGCGTGGCCGCGGCGACCGCCAGCAGCATCGCGCCGGTCGAGCGGGCGTCGTCGTTGTAGACACGCTGGTTGGGGTCGTTCAGGGCAGGCAGCAGCGACAGGCCAAGCTCGAACGCCCTGTCGCTGCCTGTGATGCCGATATTCCAGGCCACGTAGTCGCCGGGCA
>JAUWQU010000399.1 GCA_030610965.1 Phycisphaerae bacterium | reverse complement strand
TGATCACGTCCGGGTCCTGCCGCAGCAGGCTGCGCAGGGCGGCGGCGAACGTCATGCCGATCGACTCGTGAACGTTGACCTGATTGCAGAAGTCCAGCTCGTATTCCACGGGGTCCTCGACGGTGGAGATGTTCTGCTTGTCGCCGTCCATGATCCTCAGGCTTGAGTAGAGCGTGGTGCTCTTGCCGCTTCCGGTCGGGCCGGTGACCAGCACGATGCCGTGCGGCTGGAGGATTTCCTCCTTGAAGGCCTCGAGGGTTTCCGGCAGGAAGCCCAGGTTAGCCAGGCCCACCTGCGTGCTTCGCGCGGCGAGGATTCTTATGACGCACTTCTCGCCGTGTATCACGGGCAGCGTGCTTACGCGAAGGTCGATGGTCCGCCCATGCACGGTTGCGCGGATACGCCCGTCCTGAGGCAGGCGGCGTTCCGCGATGTCGAGATTGGCCATGATCTTCAGGCGGGAGATGATGGCGGCATGCATCCTGGCCGGCGGAGCGCTCTGGTCGAACAGTACGCCGTCTATGCGGCATCGAATGCGAAGCCGCATCTCGCCAGGCTCGATGTGTATGTCGCTGGCGCCCTCTCTGACAGCCAAGGAAATCAAAAAGTTCACGTACCGGATAACCGGGCTCTCGCCGGCCAGCATTTCAAGGTCTGCAACGTCCTCGTTTGGAGAATCGACGACCTCGACGGTGTCCTCGGAAATACCCTTTATGATCTCGTCGACCTGCTCGTTCGGGTCGGCCGAAAGGTCCTCCAGAACCCGCAGTATGTCATCAGGAGGCGCCACCGCGAGCTTGATCGGCCCGTCGATTCGCCTCTTGATATCGTCTATCAGGAAAATGTCCGCCGGGTCCGTCAGGGCCACCACGACGCCTTGCTCGGTCTTGCGGATGGGCAGGACCTTCTTGGCCTTGCAGTAGCCGACCGGCAGCAGGCCGATGGTCCGCTGGTCGACTTCCGAGGGTGTGATGCGCAGGAACGGCAGCTTGAAGTACATCGCCATCGCCTGGAGGGCCTGGGCCGAGTCGATGATCTTCTTCTGGGCAAGGATGTCCAGGACGCTCTCGTGGGGATTCTCTTTGCGGCGCAGCTCGGCCTGCTCGATCTGTTCGAGGGTGATCTGGCCGGTCTCCAGCAGCAGACGCTCCGGGCCGTGACGCGCGGCGTCAGGGTCCGACGGACGCCAGAGGACGTCGAACTCCGAGGGGTCCGATCGCTCGGCCGAGCCTTTGATCGTCTGCTCCGATGGATTATGCGTCAACGACGACAATACTTCCTCCTGCTTTGGGAGTCCTCGCAAAAGCCCCGTCGGCTGCGGCTACTACGGCAGCTCCAGGACGTACTTCTGGTCTTTCCACGTCAACTCCACTTCCCGCTGGCCTATCCTCGCGACAGTCCAGCCCTTGATAGTCTGGCCGGTGGTTAGCAGGTTGTTCGACACCAGCGCCGCCGTCGTCTGGGGACCGCCGAGGACCGATTGCAGCCGCAACGTCTTGACCGCCGCCATCGCCGCCTTGAGTTCAGCCGGGGCTTTGTCCTCCGGCACGACTTCCTTGACGATCTCGACCGGGGCCGCCTCGGGCTGCTTCTGCCTGAAGATGAATGGATTGCCCGCAAGGCGAGTCCGGTCGATCTGCCTTTGCTTGGCGGCAGTGTAGAAATCGTCCACGATTGCCTTGGCATTTGTCCGCTGCGTGAGTTCGCCGTCGCTGGGCTGGGCGTCCATGAGGTTCAGCGCGGCGTCCACCTTGGCGTAGACGAGGTTCTGCTCGCCCTGGGCGGTTTTCGGCCCGCTGCGAAGGCCCAGCACGTAGAGGGCGAGGAAGCCCGCCGCATAGATACCCAGCAGCACCAGGCTGCCTCGCGTAAGGAACGGATTGCCCGTCGCCTTGGGGGCGGCCGGCATCGGTGTCGCGCACTGCTGAGGCTCGAGTGTCGCCGTGGCGGCCGGCGCGGCCGGATCGGGTGGTTTTTGCATTGTTTCCATCATCACGTCTAGCCTTTTTGGTTGGGCTGGTTCTCGAAGAAGATCGACATTATCAGCGAGGCTTTCACCAGGCCTTCCTTGTCGTCGGAGCCGCTGTTTTGCGGTTGGAGCTTTATCTCGCGAATCCGCATGATCCTCGGCTGGGCTTCCAGCGCGATCAGGAAGCTGTAGAAGCCCATGAAGTCGCCCTCGAACTCCATCTTGATCGGCTGCTCGATCTGCGTTGCCCCGGCCGGGACGAACGGGCTGGCGCCGTTGGATCGCGTGGCATAGATGCCCTTTGTAGTCAGGTTATTGCTTTCGGCCAGGCGCCAGACCTCCTCGAGGACCTTGTCCATTTCCTTCTCGTTTGGCAGCTTGGACTGGAAGAACTGGATGGCCTGGTCGAGGTTGGCGATTTCTTCCTTCAGGTTGCCTATGGTCGCGGTGGCTCGGTTGAGCTTCTGAAGTTGCCGCTGCTTGGCCGCGATCGCCAGCCGCATCTGCTGGTCTTCAAGGTCGCGCGGGCGGAAGATGAAGTACCACGCGCCCCCCACGAGGCCAAGCAGCAACAGGACGAAGACGCCTTGTCGAAGCCATTCGTTTTTGTCGAGTGTCATAGGGCGGCTCCCATCGTCAACTTGGCCGGGGTTTTGTCGCTCGCATCATCGGTCGATTCTTCGCGGATGGCGTCGAGAACGTCGGCGTCCTGCTTGAGGATGACGGTCAACTGGAACTCTCGTGTGGTTTCTTCCTGCCGGGTCCTGGATTCCTTGCTGTATGACAGGTCGACGACGTCCGTAAGCGGATGGGCCGCGAGGCGGGCAATGAACCGGGCCACCTGCACGTCCGTCGTGGCCTTGCCCGTTATGCTCAGCACGACCGCCACCTTGGGCGCCTTGGCCTGGGCGGCTGCCTTCACGGCGCCGGCCTTTGTCTTGGGCTTTTGCAGCACGGGCTCGGCCACCGTCTGCATCGCCATCCGCACCGACTTGAGGCTGGCGCCCTCGGGCAACGCGTTGGCGAGCATGGCCAGCAGATAGCTGCGGGGCATGCGTTCCATCAGCGCGGCGGATCGCTTGGCCTTGTCGAGCATCTTGTGCTTCTGCGCCTCGAGTTGGTGGACCTCGTCGATGAGCTTGGCGGCCTCGGCGTAGGCGGTGTTCATCCGGTCGCAAACCTCTCTCGTACGCTGGCTGTTGCGCTCGGAAACCACCGCCGCGCCGCAGATGGACACTATCACAACACCGAACAGCACCATGCAGATCAGGTTGCCCCTGTGCTGACGCCGGCGCTGGAGGTAGTCTTCCGGAAGCAGGTTTGTCATATTCATTTCGGCTCGGCCTTAAGCAGCCTGGGTGTTGACCAGGTTGAGTCCTACCGCCCTGGCCGCCGGCTGTGTCGTCGCCGGCGGCTTCTTGGCCTGGACATCGTCGTCCTCGTCCTCGTCCTGTGGGGCCGGCGCCGGGGCCCCCATGCCGAAGCCCACGACGAACCGCTTGCCCTCCCGCTCCAGGACGACCGACGACGCGTTGATCTTCACGACCCTGGCCCCGCTCACCTTCCCTCCCACACGGACGAACCGGCCGTTGATGTTGGCGAACGTCGCGTTCGGCTGCTGGACCGCGCCGGTAAAGTGGAACCCGGGCGGACACGGCACGTAGGCGTAGGTCGGCGGGGCTGGGGTGGCGGCCTTCTCAGGCTCGGGCGGCTCGGCGGCGGGCGCGGGGGCGGAGGGACTCGGCTTTATGTGAGCCCCGGCTGCCCTGGCCTCCTTGATCCCGGCCGACAGCAGCGAGGCCGTTCTGGCCGAGAGACGCCGGCCCCGGCTGGCGGCGACCTGGTGCGCCGGCGGAGCGGGCTCGTCGAGGGCGACCGGATCCGGCTCGGCCGGTTCGGGCTTGGCCGGGCGGGCCGGCGGGGCGGGCGTCCCGGCGGCATGCGCCCGGGCGGGGGTCTGCGGTCGGAGGGGGGCATCCGGGCCTCCACTGAAGGCGAACCATGCAACTGCGACGGTCGCCACCGTGCCGACGGCAGCGGCGAGCACCCAGGGCCGGCGGACCCACGCGCGGAGGTACTCGACGTTCAGGGACCGAAGTCGGCCCATCACGCCCTCAACGGCGATCGGTGCGGGCGCGGGGTCGGGTCGGCGGGCGACCGGCCTTGGTCGGGCGGGTTTCGGCTTGGCAGGCCCGGGCTTCGCCTGCGGCGCGGTTGTGGCCGGGGTGGCCTCGACAGCCTCGGGCTCCTGACACTCCTTGTCGGGAGTGATCCCCAGTCGCGACGTGCCGTAACTGCTGGCCCCCTTGGGCCGGGGGCGAGAGGTCCCATGACGGATGGGAACCTTTGCCAACCGGCCGGCTGCGAGATCCAAACTCTTTTTTGTGTCCATCGGTCGCGTTCCAGCGCGTTAACTCGTGTTCTATGCCCCGCCGCTCAGCGGCTCGTCGGGGCCCACACAATGCCGCGGCGGGGACTAGGGGCCGTCTGTGGCGTCGTCGCCGCTGGCCGAGGCGACTTCTGCCAGTTCGTCGCTGTGACACATCTGGCGGAGGAACGCCCTCAAGGCCGGGAACGCGTTGGCGCCGGTTTTTGGCTCCTCCGGCTCCTTCGGCTTCTCCGGCTCCTCCGGTTCCTTCGGCTCCTCCGGCTCTTCCGGACCCGGTGGCGGGGCGTTCGAGGCGGCCTCGATGGCCGCTTGGGCCGGCTCGACGGGCGCCGGCTCGGCGGGCGCCGGCTCGAAGCCTTGCGCTGCGGCGGTCGGCTCCGGCTCGGTCGGCAGCTCGTCGGCTTCGACCTGGGCGTCCGGGGTACTCAGCCGATTTTTCGCCTGTGCCAGGCGG
>JAUWQU010000748.1 GCA_030610965.1 Phycisphaerae bacterium | reverse complement strand
GCGGGGATGCGGCGGACGAGTTCCTGCATTCCGATCAAGGCCTTGGCGTCGGTGACGGTCTTTACTTGCGGCGCCTCGGCGCCGGTCGTTCGGTCGAGTATCTCCACCAGTTGATCGACGTCCGGCGAGCGGACGACGACCTTCAGCAGGAAGCGGTCGAGTTGGGCCTCCGGCAGGGGATAGGTGCCCTCCATTTCCAGCGGGTTCTGGGTGGCCAGGACGAAGAACGGCTCCGACAGGCGGTGCGTGGTTCGTGCGACGGAGACGGTGTGTTCCTGCATCGCCTCCAGCACGGCCGACTGGGTCTTCGGCGTGGCGCGGTTGATCTCGTCGGCCAGGACGAGGTTGGCGAATATGGGCCCCTGCTGGAATCGGAACTGCTTTCCTCCGGCCTGGTCCGCCTCGACGATGCTCGTGCCGGTGATGTCTGCCGGCATGAGGTCGGGCGTGAACTGGATTCGGCTGAAGCTCAGGTCCAGCACGTCGGCGAGGGTCCGGACCAGCAGCGTCTTGCCGAGTCCGGGCACGCCATCGAGCACCGCGTGCCCCCCGGCCAAGATGCAGGTGAGGACCTCGTTTGCGGCCTGGTCGTGCCCGACGATCACCTTGGCCAATTGCCCGGCGATTTCCTCGTAGAGCCTGCCAAACTTCTCGATTTGCGGCCCAAACTCGCCGCCTGCCTCATCGCCCATGGTTCGCTCCCTGTCAAACGGATATACCAGAGGCAGCAAGCATAACGTGTGACTCGCGAGGAAGGTAGTAGGTAGTAGTCAGCAGCCCGAGGCCTGTTCGCTTCAGCGAGCAGGTTCGTCCAGTTGCGATGCAACCGGGCACATCCTATAATCGCCCAGGTCTCAGACTACCGACTACTGACTACCGGCGACCGGCTACTGGCTACCGGCTACTGGCTACCAACAAGGGAGTCGTTCATGAACGTGCTGCTAACCGGCGGAGCGGGGTACGTTGGTTCCCACGTCGCGCGAGCCCTGGCGGCGGCGGGGCATACGCCGGTGGTATACGACAACCTCGCCAACGGCCATCGCGCCTCGGCCGGGCAGGCGGCGTTCGTCCAGGGCGACGTGGCCGACGGGCCCGCGCTGCTGGCGGCGATGCGGGACCACTCCATCGAGGCAGTCGTTCACCTCGCCGCGTTCATCGAGGCCGGCGAGTCCGTCGTCAAGCCCGACAAGTACTTCCGCAACAACACCATCATCGGCATGACGCTGCTGGACGCCATGCGCGAAGCCGGTGTGGCCAAGATGGTCTTCAGCTCGACCGCGGCCGTGTACGGCACGCCGCGGCGGGCGTGCATCGAGGAAACCGACCGCCTCGAACCGATCAACCCCTACGGCGCGAGCAAGCTCTGCGTGGAGCTCATGCTGGCCGGGTACGCGGGGGCATACGGCATGGGATTCGCGGCACTGCGGTACTTCAACGTCGCCGGCGCGGACCCCACGGGCGGAATCGGCGAGGACCACAACCCGGAGACGCACCTGATCCCGCTGGTTCTCCAGGTTCCGCTGGGTAAGCGAGCGAGCATAAAGATATTCGGCCAGGACTACGACACGCCGGACGGCACGTGCATACGCGACTACATTCACGTTTGCGACCTCGCGGCCGCCCACGTGCTGGCGATCGGAGCCATCGAGCCGTCGCGGGTGAAGGTGTACAACCTCGGCAACGGCGAGGGCTTCAGCGTGATGGCGGTCATCGAGGCCTGCCGGGCCGTGACGGGCGAGGCGATTGACGCCGAGCCCGCCGACCGTCGCCCGGGCGACCCGCCGCGACTGGTCGCCTCTTCGCGCAAGGCCATCGCCGAGCTCGGCTGGCAGCCCAAGTACCCGGACCTCGAGACAATCGTTTCCCACGCATGGGCCTGGCACAAATCAAACCCCGACGGCTACGGCGACAGGTAGGCCAGAGCTAGTACCCCGTCGCAGGTTCTTTGAGGAATCGGGTGCCATGCTTCCAGCTTTGGGGAAGCATGCCGCCGCAGAGCATGCTTCCGAATACGGAAGCATGGCACCCATCACCTGACGTGCGACGGAGCCCTAGTCGGCCGGGCGGGTCGTCGGGCGTGTGACCGATGGGGCCGGCTCGCCTTTCTCATAGGGCTGGCTGGCGGCGATCCATGACCGCATGCCGCCCTCGACGGAGTAGACGTTCCTGAAGCCCTTCTCGCGCAGGATCGCCCGAGCCAACTCGCTGTAGGTCGGCACGGTCGGGCACTTGCAGGCGTTCCACCAGCAGTAGATCAGCATCGGCCGGTCCTTGCTCACAGTCCGGCCTCGGTTTATCGCGGGGTATATTCTGCTTTGCGTGTTGTCGTCGATCACCATCCGAAGGGCCAATACCGGGATCAGCATGCTGTCGGGCAGATGGCCGGCGCGGTAGTCCTCGATGTTTGCCACGCAGACCAACTGGAGGTCGGGCCGTTCGCGGATCATGCGTGCAGCCTCGGCGGGCGAAAGCCAGTTGCCGGCATCGAGCTTGTTTCGATACGCGGCGCGGGCGCGGGCGTCGGCGGGGCTCTGGGCGTGAATGCCCGAGCCCGGCTCGCACCCGGCCGAGATAAACGCGACAGCCAAGACGAGCAGGCGACTGGCCGTCGGGCTTGGAGCGGGCATATGTGTGACCTCCCCCTATGTTAGGCGCATCAGTTCGTCGAGAGAGACATCCCCGGCGCGGACATGCTCGGCCGCCAGCTCCATCAGCGCCGCCGCGCCGGCGTCTGGGACGGTCGCTGCGATAGTGTCGGCCGCGGCAGCG
>JAUWQU010000243.1 GCA_030610965.1 Phycisphaerae bacterium | reverse complement strand
GCCAGCAGGCTCGACCCGGTCGAGGCCCTGCGCTACGAGTAGTGGGTCTCGGGCAACATCACAGCCCGAGCGATGGCAAATGCCCTCTTGCGTTTGCGAGGAGGTTTCCTGGCGGGGGTTCCTGAGCCCCGCAGGGCGACTGCCGATAAACCACGAGCGCAAGCCCATGGGAAATCGACCACATTGCACCTATAGCCCAGCGGGGGCTAAAGATGTGCGGTTCAACCGACCGGCGGGATCGGCCTTCGGCGTGCGAGCAGGCGATGGAGCAGCTCGACCGGCAACAGTATCCCGCCGAAGAGGATCACGCCCATCAGGACGCTTACGCCGCCGGAGGCGATCAGGGCGGCTATCACGGCCGCCAGGAGAAACTCACCCGCCACCAGTCGCGGCGCGGGCTCGTTGCGGCGGAATATCTGCCGGCCTACCTTCCAGACAAGCCAGCACGCCAGTGCGATTATCAGTACGGCCGCGGTGCTGTGCGCGCCGTCGATCAGCCGTTCGTCCACAGCCAGGATGCTGACCACGGGCTTGTCGCCCGGGCCCTGGAAGTCCAAGGTGACCCCGCCGGCAGGCAGGCTGACCGGCAGCGAGAACGTCCCGTGCGCCGTCGCCAAGCCCGTGTAGGACCAGCCGCCGTCCCCGCCGCCGCCAGCACCCCCGCTGCCGGGCCCGCGGCCGCGTCCGCCGCCTCTGTCGTCAAAGTCAGTGCCGAGTTGCACCGCCCCGCGGTCGAACTGCACCGTACCGTCGGCATGGCCCGTGGTCCCAACGCCCATGAGGACGGCGGAGTCTCGCAGACGATTAACTGCGACATCGGCGGGGCCATTGACCACGGGTTGCAGGCCGACTGGCCGGCCCGGCGGGTTGATCGAGCGTGTGCTGCGGCCCATCCCGCCAAAGGTGCCGCTGACATCGGCACCGCCGAGAATCGTCGTGCCAGACCCGCTATAGGTGCCCGTGGCAATGCCCATTTCCGACTTGTACGTGCCGTGCCGCCCTGTGGCCTGGCCGCCCGCAATCTGCAACGTCTGCCGGCCTTGAGGCCGAGTCTGAAGGGTCCCGGCGTTGTTGAGGTTGCCGTAGAACCGCTCCAGGCGGTTGTCGCCGAGCTGCGATAATTGCGACTTGAGTTCAACCTGACGCTTCTTCTGGTTGCGACGCTGCTCGGTCTCCAGCTTGCCCAGGACCTGGGCAACCTGCGAGGCGCGCTCCTCGTCGCCGTCGGAAAGCAGAAGCTTCTTGCCGACAAGTCCCGCGACAATCGTGCCCTTGGTAATCTCACCCGACTTATCCGCATCCTTGCCCTTGCCGCCCGGACCCAGCCGCACCACCTTTCCGTCGGCCATGACGACCCTATCGCCCGGCTTGGCGTTTAGTCGGGCCTCGTTGAAACTGATCTCATCCGTGATGTTCTTGATCTGCTGCTCGGTCGCGGAGCGGACGAAGTCCGGCAGGGCTATCAAGGCCCCGTTGCGGTCGATCTCGGCAATGCCGGGGTTGACCGTGGTGTCATTGAGATATCCGTTGACGTTGTAGTCAGCCTGACTAGCCGCCTGCTGCTCGGCCTGCCAGGTCTGGATCAACGCGTGCTGCTTGTAACGCTGGTCCCCCAACTCCTGCTTGAGTCGAGTGTAGTCCTTCTTCGAAAGTTTGCCACGATTAGCTTCTATGCCCTGCTCCGTCTTGTCGAAATGGAGGGACAAATTCTTGTTGCCGGCCTCGAAGTTCGCCGTTGCGATCTGCTGGGCACGAAAGGATACCAGCGAAGGGTTATCCTTGAGAAGTCGGCCGAGTTGCCGCACTTCAGTGCCGCTGTCCGCAAGGCGGTTCTCTATCTGGCCAACCACCGGCGAGAGGTTCCCGCCGGGGTTCATGTAGCGATAGCCCTTCGGCAGGCGAAGCGACCACGTCGTGCGGTCCACGTCGATTTTTTCGACGGTGATGGCCGGCGGCTTGATCTCCGTGATGAGCCCGAGCCTCTTGCCGGCCGGGCCGGCAAGGTAAAGCCGCACGTCGTAGGGCAAGCCGCCCGGCTCGGTCTTGACCAGCGGAATGAGCACCACGCCCGCGGGGGCGTTGGGGTCGGTTACGGGCTTTACGGGCTGGCCGGCCACGATGGCGCTCCAGAGGCTGAGCTTGGCCGGCACGTTGATATGCAGGAACTGGCGCGTGCGGTTCTGCAACGATATCCGCACCTCGTAACGGCACTGGCCTGTGCGGGCCATGACGGTCGTAATCGCCATGAGGTCCACGATCGCCTCCGCCCTGGCCGCGGGCTTGGCGGGCTTTACCCGAAGCTCCGCCGACCAGTCGTCGGTGAACGACTGGAGCACGAACTGGAGGTTCCTGCGGATCGGCTCGGCCAGAACCTTGGCCTGCTCGCTTTGGGCCAGCGGTTCTAGATGCTCTGTCTCCTTGATCGACAGCTCGTGCCGCGAGGCGTTCTGCACGGCCAGGATCGCGCGGTAACCCTGAGGCGCGTCCGTCGATAGCCTGGGGAAATCGAGCGCCGTCGTCGCGGCGTCGATGGGCGTCGCGAAGTTCACCGTCACATCCAGCACGCCGGTGACCTCGTTGACGAGCGCGACGGTCCACTCGGTGAGCGCGGCGTTCGGGTCGCCGCCGACAGGGGCCTTGCTGACCGACCGCATGGCCGGGCTTCGTACAGCCACCAGGGGCGCATACCGCGTCGGCAACGTGAACCGCACGCGGTCGATGGGCGTGCCCTCGACCTGGTATCGCAGACGGTAGCTGTACCACGCGCTGGTGGTCTGGACGGTCAGGCCGCCGAAGACTTCCACGCGGAGCTTGGTCTTCTGCGGGCTCACCTTCAGCCGCAGAGAAAGCTTGGGCTTCTCGTAGCCATAGGCGAACTGCACGGCCTTTACCTGCCGGCTCGACAGCCAGCCGGCCAACTGCCGCGGCGCGACGGCGCGAAGATTCTCGCTGCCGATGGTCTGTGCGTCCAGCGAGGCCGCCACCTGCACGGCGAGCCGTCCGGTCTGGCCGCCCAATACCGCGCCGTCGGCGTCTAACACAGACACAGTCGGAACGGACAGGTCGTCGAGGTCCACGTCGCGCTTGACCAGCACCAGCGCCACGCTCGTGGACGCGACGCCAGAGCGGAAGTTCACGTGCAGCCGCCTGCCCGCCGGCGTGGTCTGCTCGTAGTGGTCCTCCACCACGGGGCCGATGGCGCTTAGCAACTCGTAGCCGGCCGGGAGGGCGAAGCTCGTGCCGAAAATCCGACCCCGCTTTGTCGAGAGCTTCGCCTGGACGAGCAACTGCACCTGGTCCCGGTCCACGCGGACGAGTTGATCGGTCCGGACCTCCGGCGTTACGAGGTGGCGCGAGAGCTGGGCCTTCAGCGCGAACGGCCTGTAGGGCCAGTAGTATCTCGCGACCGTCTCGGCCTGGCCTGTGCCGGCAGACTTTGGCGCGGCGCTGCCCGCCCGTCGCCCGCCGACGACGTCGCTTATCTTCATCGTCATGCCCGGCGCCCGGTGCAGCGTCACCGTGCCGCTCTCGCGCCCCACCTCGGCCGCCTGCGGCAGCACCAGTCGCGATGGCTTGTCCATGTCCGGCAGCTTGCCGACCCACCGGGCCGTCAGCTCGTAGGCCTTGCTGGCCGGGCGGTGCAGCCGGACCTCAATGACCTTCATCTTTGCGCCGCCGACGTCCTTTACGCCCACCTCGCGATGGTCGCGCAGGTTCGCGCCCGTCAGGGCCGTCAGCGTGGCGTCGGCGGGGATGTACAGGCCGAACCGCTCGTACTCGCCGGCGGAAAACGTGTACCGGACCTTACTGACGCCGACGAGCGCCCAGTGCAGCGCGTAAACGTCATGGGCGGCCGCGGCTGAAAGCGTACGGTCGGCGGCGCCCGCGCCGACCTTCGGCGACCACTGAAGCGCCAGCTTCCGCCCAATGCCGACTGGCACGGTCCACCGCAGGCCCTTGCCGCCGCCCAGCGGCTTGCTTGTAGGCGCAGCCTCGGCGCCGGGGGCCTTGACTTCCAGGTCCGCATCCAGCAAATCCAGCGTGAACACCGCCGCCGGCAGCGGCGGCAGCATAACGGTAACGCTGCCGCGCCGGCCTAGAACCTTCGGCGTGGTGACGGCGGTTACCTTCAACTCGCCCGAGGTCTCGCCCGGCAGCGTCAGCATCATGCCCTTGGTCCCGACCTGCAGGTCGGCCGGCTTGCCGTCAAGCGTCGCGGACACAACGGCCAGGTTTTCCATCGGCATCGGCAGCGACGCCCAGCCCTTGCCGAACGTCTTCACGCGGGCGGTAAGGACAACGTTCATGCGGTCGCCCTCGAGCGTGGCGGCGTATCGCGCCCCGGCCAGCGCGACTTCCACCGGCCCGGCCGCCATTTCGATGCGCTCGGCCGGGTTTGCGCGGTTCCACAACTCGACGTATCGCCGGTAGGAGATGAGCACCTTGTCGGCGTTGGCGTCGGCCTTTGTCGGATCGCCCTCGTACGGCAGGATGAGCGGCTCGACCTTGGCGGGCGGCGCGACCTTTGCCGGGGCGGCCTTGCCGGCGGTCGGCGGCGCGGCGCCGGCGAGGGCGTCGTTCGCAGTCAGTGCAAGGATTGCGATCAGCACTGCCGCGGGCGTTGCGGCCGCCGATGCCGCCGGCAGACGCTTGGCGCCCAGCAGTCGAAGCAGCAGCTTCCACAGCAGGCCCAGCACGGCCAGGCCGAGGTAGATCGGAATCATCCACAGCGCGCCGTAGAACGCGCCGTTGGCAACGCGGGCCATGAACGGGCACCATATCGCCGTCACCGTCGCGGCAACCAGCACCACGGCAATGAAGCCCACCTTGCGCGACGCGCATGAGCGGACCATCAGGAAGCCCGCCAACAGCACGGCCGCCATTCCAAGCCAGTCCAGACCTTTCTGCCTGGTCTGGTTGCCGAGCGAAATCTCCAGTTCCCCGCCGCCCAGCGACCAGAAGCTGGCCATCGGCCCCGTATTCACGCCGGCCCGGAGCTCCACCGGCAAGGTGTACCGGCCGAGCTTGGTGTAGGTGGTGTAGCTGGTCGAGAGCCAGGAATCCTTTTCATTCGCCGACTGTCTTTCCTTCTGCGCCGGCGGGGTTGCGGCAAACTTTCCATGCGGCGCGTCAATGAACCCCGCGGCCGTCGGCGGAGTTGCAACCGGCGCGGGTGGCTGGCCTGGCTTGACCCGCCGGCGGACGACAGTGCGGCCGTGGGTGATGGTGACGTCTTCCGGGGTCCCTGCCGGCTTCCGTGCCGAATCGGCCTCTCCATCATCGTACAGCACCGCGTCAGGGATTCTGATGCTTGCGCTTTCCTTGGCCATGTACTGGGCCTGGATTCCCACGTGCTTGTCGAGAAGCGCGCCGAACGCCTTGACGTCCTCGATGAATTCCTCGCCGGCCAGCTTCGGCCGGGACAGATAGGCGGTTTCCATATTGCTGAACTGCTTGGCCACCTTGAACCCGGCGGGCGGGTAGACATTCCACGTCATGCGGTTGATCCGCACTCCCGGCAGCTCGGCCGGGCCGAGGCGCAATCGCCCCGCCTTCGCCGCCGACTTGGCGGCCTTGGGGTCCTGCCATGCGTAGACGACCTTCACCTCACGCGGCTGGGTCGATCGCGGCATGGCCACGAGATAGTCTCCCTTGTCGCCGAGCCGCGGGCGCGCCTGCCGGCCTGCCACGCGGACAGACCACAGCTTGGCGCCCTTGGGCAGCCTGACGGCAAGAAATTGCAGCCCCACGTTGGCGACCTGGAAGACGGCCTCGGTCTGCTGCGAGCCGTTTGACCCGAGGTACGTCGTCAGCGTCGCCTCGGTCGCCAGGGCCGAGGGAATCTCGTACTTGGCGTGAACCGTCGAGGCCAGGCGAATGGTCGCTCCCGCGCCGGCGGGGGTCGTCGGCGACTCCAGCCTAAGCGCGCGCAGGAGCCTGCTGGCCGGGGCCGGCAGCGGCGGCAGGTCGATCGCGTCGACGTCCGCGGTGCCCGAGGTATTCACGGTGACGGCCAGTTCCTCGCTGGCCTGGAGGGCGAGCATCTCGCTGATCTGCCCGGCGCCCGCGGGCCGAACCAGCGGCACGGACGCGCTTGCGCCCGCAAGCGGGCGGTCGTAGCGCACGGCGACGACGACCGAGCCGACGGTCTGGCTGTCCAGCGTGAGCTGCCAGAGGTCGTAAGCCTTGGCCAACTCCGGCGAAAGCGCAACGGTCTTGGCGCCGGGGGCGACGATGTCCTTGCCCGCCAGGTGCCTGCCGGGCGCTACGATGGTCACGTTCCGGCCC